>JBGSWY010000521.1:0-3331 GCA_041751715.1 Burkholderiaceae bacterium | reverse complement strand
TGAAGCGGTCGCAGTCGGCGATCAGGCGGCGCTCGAGCTTCTGGCGGAGTGGGCGCGGCACGGTCCTCCCGCCGCAAGGGTGCGCGACGTTCAAGTGCGCGCCGCGACCGAAGCCGAAGGCGCCGACGTTGACAACCCATTCGATCACCGTCCGAGCGTTTGAATCTCCTTTGAAGCACGGTTTGACGCGCGATGCATTAAACGATGGGCGATACTAAGGGCTCTCGAAATCAGGCAATGGGCACACCATGAATCGACGACGCGCAGTCAGAACTCTCGCAGCCATCCTGGCAGCCAGCCTTGCGCCGCTCACTTTGAAGCTTGCGAATGCGCAGACGGCCTATCCGGCGAAGCCGATCCGGCTGGTTGTCCCTTACCCGCCCGGTGGTCCGCTGGATACGGCGGCGCGTGCATTGGCCGAGCGGGCAAAGGAAACGCTGGGTGTCGTCGTGGTCGAAAATCGGCCCGGCGCCGGCGGCAATCTCGGCGTCGATCAGGTCGCGAAGTCGGCGCCCGATGGTTACTCGCTGGTCATCGGCGCGGTGGCGACACACGCGGTCAACCCGTGGTTGTTCTCGAAGCTTCCCTATGACCCGATCAAGGACTTCGCGCCGATCACGCTGATTGCGCACGTGCCCAACGTTCTGGTGATGACGCCCGAGCGCGCCGCGCAACTGGGCGTTCGCAATGCGCGCGATTTGATCGACTATGCGCGCAAGAATCCTGCGCGGCTGAACTACGCGTCGGGCGGCAACGGCAGCGCGGGGCACATGGCCGGCGAGCTGATGAAGTCGCAGGCGAATGTGTCGGCCGTGCATATTCCGTATGCAGGCGCAGCGCCCGCACAACTCGGCTTACTGGCCGGCCAGACCGATTTCATGTTCGACAATCTGGCGTCCGCCACGGGCCAGATCAAAGCCGGCAAGCTGCGCGCACTGGCAGTGACGACCGCTCAGCGCGCCAACGCAATGCCCGACGTGCCGACGATGGCGGAAGCCGGGCTCGCAGGCTTCGATGTATCCACCTGGTTCGGCGTGTTCGCACCGGCGGGAACTCCGCCAGCTCTTGTTGCGCGGCTGAATTCCGCGTTTACTGCAGCACTGAATTCGCCCGAAATGCGCGAGCGGCTGGCACGCATGGGCGCAGTACCGGCGCCCGGCACACCCGAGCAGTTTTCGGAACTGCTGCGCAGCGAGCTGGCGAAATATCAGAAAGTCGTGAAGTTCTCGGGGGCGCGCGTCGACTGACGCGCGCTTGCCTAAGCACCGCTGCCGTTCGCTCCAATGCCCGTGGCGTGCCTGACGCCAGAACCCGACGCTGCGGGCCCAAGCGCCTTGCCCATCGGCACGATCTCCAGCGTCTGATCGTCCGGCACCTCACGATTGCAGGGAAGCGACGCGCGCCGGCATTGCCGCTGCGTCGAATCTCACGTGGGTGTCTGACGCCGATGCGCGGCTGTTTGTAGTGCTGGCGCGCTCCGAGCGCTCACGGAGCCGCTCGCTCCATGCCGTGGGCTTATGCATCTGCCGCTCGGCGATGTAGTGCCGTGCGCGGCGCTGATCACCGCCGCGGATCGACGCTTCGATCAGTGTCAGCGTCAGCAGATCGCGCTGCGCATGGCTGCCGCCAAAACGGTTGGCGATATCGCGCACTGGTTCAATGGCGTAAGTCGCTTCGCTGTGCCGATCCAGACCAAACGCGGCGAGCCCGTCGACCAGCGGCAGCCCCACCTCGCGCGTCATCGCGGCGTTGGCGGCATCGCCCTTTGTCGCGGTACGCATCGCGCGCCGCAGGCGGGCAATCTCGCTGGTGCGGCCGGTCGCCACGAAACTCATCGCGGCGTGAACATCGTTGAACGCGTAAAAACCCGCTTCGTCTTCCAACTTGGAGGCCCAGATTCCGGCCACGCGCTCGAAGCGGTCACCGACATCCACACCTTCCAGGCGCAGCCGCCATAGCAGTGCGGTCGCGTCGAGCAGCACCAGCATCATCTCCGTCTGCGGACCCATCAGCTTCTGATCGAACAGGTCGAGCGCCGCGTCGAATCGGCCGAGGTCCATGTTGAACAACGCCAGATGCCACCAGTTATGCGGCGCGAACATGTTGTCGGGCGCCCAGTCGCTTTCGCGCGAGGTCAGCCATTCAATGCCATCGGCGATGCGGCCCTGCATTTCCATCACGTGCGTTACTGCGTGCACCGCCCAGCCGTCACGCGGCTGCAGTTCCAGAGCGCGGCGTGCAATCCGCTCGGCATCCTCGTACTGGTTGCATTCCTCAAGGCCGAACGCATGCATGCCCAGGATGTACGAGTAGCCGGGAGTTTGCTCGACCCAATGCGGCAGCACACGCGAGACGCGGTTGCGCAAATTCAGCGCATCGCCCTGGAAGAAATCCATCAGGTGCGCGGTCTGGATCGTGAGCGCGTCGCGCGGGTGCTCGATCAGCACCGCATCGAACGCGCGCGATGCGTCACGCCACTTGCCGTCGGCCAGCAGCTCGGCTGCCTGCAGCAGATCGCGTTCGCGCGAATTCATTTTCGCCTGCAGCGCCGCGGCCTTCGCGATCGAGTCGCGCACCGCCGGCAGGTAGCGCTGCTCGCTCGCCGTGTACGTCGCAAGCGCGCCGAACAGATGCGCAAGCGCGAACTCGGGGTCGGCCTGCAGGGCCAGTTGCAAGGTGGCGAGCGGGTCGCCGGTATAACTGTGAAACTGCGTCAGCGCAGTCTCATAATGGTCCAGCGCAATCGCGCTTGACGTCGAGACCGCGACGCCACGTGCGTCTTTCATTGATCCTCTCCGTTAAATGGTTGACCTCGCGATAAGCCGCAGCGCGAAGCGCGCTGCAGCTTCATCGCGAGGAGTTATTTCGGCGGGTTGCCCCGTCCGAAATAGCCTAGTTGTACCGATAGCTGTAGCTGAAATCATCCGGAGCTGCCGAGGTCTTTTTCGACTCGCTGCGGATCACGTGCCATACGCCGCCCTGCTTGTCGCCGTTGACTTCGCCGGCCTTCGCATCGCCCGCAAAAAAGTACAGCGGCTTGCCCTTGTGGGCCCATTGCGAGGCGCCGTCGTCGCGCTTGACGATCGAGAAGTCGCCGCCGGCCACAGCGGGGTTGGCCACCGAGAACGGGGGCCACGCCGCAGCGCAGCCGCCGTTGCAGTTGCTCTTGTTGGCGGCGTCCTTGTCGAACGTGTACAGCGTCTTGCCGTCCTTGCTGGCCATCACGCCGTTGGAGATCTGCGTCGGGTTGGCTTGAACGGCCAGAGTAACGACGGCGATCGCGGCAAACATCAGTGTGTGTTTCATGGGTCCTCTTTCGTGGTTGGTTAAG
>JBGSWY010000520.1:0-2879 GCA_041751715.1 Burkholderiaceae bacterium | reverse complement strand
GTAGATCTCTTTCAGCAGCGCCTGGCTTTTCTTCTGCAGCCGCTCGATTTCTTCCGAGATGTCGACCGCGGAATCATCCTGCACGAAGCGCAGCTCGTCGATCCTCGCTTCAAGCTCGGCGATCGGCTGTTCGAAGTCCAGGAACGTGGTCTTTGCCATCGTTGTTAGTAGGTTACTGGAACCGGATCAAGACTGCGCCAGAGGTACCACGTCGCGACGCTGCGCCAGGGAGCCCAGGCTTCAGCGATTTGCGTGACCCGAACTCGTCCATCGCGTCCGATCACCGATGCGCCGTCAAGATAATGGAGACTGACCGCCTTCAACAATCCCAGATCATCCAGCGGCAGCACATTGGGCCGCAGCAGATTGAAGATCAGGAACATCTCTGCGGTCCAGCGGCCGACGCCGCGGATATCGACCAGCTCGGCGATGATCTGCTCATCGTCCTGCTCGTTGAAGTGCGCCGGATCCACGCGGCCGCTGACGAAGTGCGCCGCCAGGTCGCGGATGTATTCGACCTTGCGATCCGACAATCCACATCGGCGCAGTGTCGTGGCCCGGCGCCGCAGGATGCCCTTCGGGGTTGTAGTGTCGCCGCAGGCGGCGCAAAAGCGCCGCCATACCGAGTCGGCCGCCTTGACCGAAATCTGCTGCCCGACGATCGCTCGCGCCAGTGTGACGAACGGATCGCCGCGCGATTGCAGCCTGCTGCGAGGATGGGTCGCGATAATGCGTGCCATCGTCGGATCACCTGCCGACAGCGCGCGCTTCGCTCTCAGCCAGTAGGTCGGCGCAACTCCTGCGATCTGCGCCGCGAGTGGAGCAGACGCGGGTGCGGTTACAGTCGCCGCCACGTGGTCCCGGCCGGCCCGTCTTCGAGCACGATGCCTTTTTCGAGCAATACGGTGCGCACACGATCGGCCTCGGCATAATTTTTCTCTTTCTTCGCGGTCGCGCGAGTGGCGATCAACAATTCGATGCCCCCGCTATCTTCATCGGAGCCGCGCAGAAATTGCGTCGGATCCTGCTGCAACAGATTCAACGTCTCGCCCAGACGTCGCAACTGCCCCGCCAGGCGCGTCGATCCGCTGCGGTTAATGTCAGAGGCCAAATCGAACAATGAGGCGAGCGCCACCGGCGTATTGAAGTCATCGTTCATCGCATCGATAAAGCCGCGCGCGTGCGCCTCGCTCGAATCGAGCGGCTGATCGTCCGCATGCGTATCGCGCAACGCCGTGTACAGCCGGCTCAACGCGGTGCGTGCCTCGTCGATCAGCCCCTCGGTAAAGGCAATCTGGCTCCGATAGTGCGGGCGCAGCAGAAAAAACCGCAGTACTTCGGCATCGTGCTTTTTCAGCGCTTCGCGCAGCGTCATCACATTGCCGAGCGACTTCGACATCTTGTCGTCGCCGGACCGCAACGCACCGCAATGCATCCACAGGTTCGCCAGCGGGACACCATGCGCCCCTTCGCTCTGCGCTATTTCGTTTTCGTGGTGCGGAAAGATCAGGTCGGGCCCGCCGCCGTGAATGTCGAACGTCGTGCCCAGCGTCTCGCTGGACATGGCCGAGCACTCGATAGCCCAGCCGGGCCGCCCGGGACCCCACCGTGACGGCCACTGCGGCTCCGCCGGCTTGGCTTGCTTCCACAGCACGAAGTCCAGCGGGTCTCGCTTGCTGCGCTCCACGGCGACTCGTTCGCCGGCGCGCAGTTCGTCGAGCGATATTCCCGAGAGTTTTCCGTAGCCGGGAAATTTACGCACCGCGAAGTTGACATCGCCCTCGCCGTCGGCGTCGTCGGCCTGGTACGCCAGGCCTTTTTCCTGCAGCAGCTCGATCAAGCCGAGCATCTGCGGCACATACTCGGTGGCGCGTGGCTCCGCATCGGGCTTGCGCAAGCCGAGCGCCGCGAAATCCTCGTCCATGTAGCAAATGAATCGATCAGCCAGTACGCCAATCGTCTCGCCGTTTTCCGCGGCACGCTTGATCATCTTGTCGTCCACGTCGGTGATGTTGCGCACGTAGGTCACGTCGAGACCGCTCACACGCAGCCAGCGCTGCACCATGTCGAACGTCATGAACAGTCGCGCGTGTCCGAGATGGCAATAGTCGTAGATCGTCATGCCGCAGACGTAAAGGCCGACGCGGCCGGGCACGACCGGCTGCAATGGCTGCTTGCTGCGTGACAGCGTGTTGTAGATCACTAAAGACATCGGTTATCCCGAAAAGGCGTCCGGAATTCGGACGATCAAACGCGAGCGCAGGATTTGAGCAGCGGCGGGGTCAACAGCGCAACGCAGGCATTTGCAGGGAATCCGAGTGCAGCGGTTGTAGAATCGCAAGCAGTATAGCGATCAGTCGCACCGCCGGCCCCATCCGCGCTACCTCACTTTCAATGTCAATCATCGTACCGATTCGCTGCTTCGTTGCCTGTGCGCTAGCCATCGGCGGTGCAGTGCACGCGCAGCCGGTGCCGCCGCCTGTAGGCGACATTTCGACGGATCAGGTGGTTCCGACGCCGCTTGAGGACGTGCAGAAGCTGATCGCTGCCGGACAGAGCCGGCAGGCACTGACGCGTGCCGAAGAGCATCTGGCCAAGAATCCACGCAATGCCCAAATGCGCTTCGTGCGCGGCGTAATTTTGGCGGATATGCAGAACACCGACGCGGCGCGCTCGGCGTTTCAGCAGCTAACGGAGGACTTCCCTGAGCTGCCGGAGCCGTACAACAATCTTGCGGTGCTGTATGCCGCCGATGGCCAGCTTGATCGCGCGCGCGCGGCGCTGGAAATGGCGCTCACCGCAAAGCCGGACTACGGCACCGCGCACGAAAATCTGGGCGACGTTTATCTGCAGATGGCGGCCGATGCGTACCAGCGCGC
>JBGSWY010000519.1:0-6481 GCA_041751715.1 Burkholderiaceae bacterium | reverse complement strand
CTTCGACTGCGCATAGGTCACGCTGGAGTAAAACAGATAGCCGCAGGTCGACACGAAGATAATCGGCAGAATCGGATACAGCGGGACTTTGAACGGGCGCGGGGCTGTCGGCTCGCGAAACCGCAGGACGAAGAGCGCGATCCCGGTCAGCAGAAAGAAAAACCAGAACACCGGCGCAGTGAACTCGACCATTGCCGAGAAGCCATCTTTCTGCAATGAGCCGAACCCGATCAGCGCCAGTGCGATCGCGCCCTGCACGAAGAACGCGACGAGCGGAACGTTCTTGTCACCCTGCCAGCGGCTCATGAATCCGAGCTGCGGCCAGTCGCGGCCCAGCGCGTAATTGGTGCGCGCACCGACGATCATCGTGGCGTTGATCGATGTCAATGTCGCAATGCCGACGATCACGCCGATCAACTGGGCACCGACGGGTCCGAACGCTGCCTGCATTACATCGGCGCCGACCGCCTTGCTTTGCTGCATACCGGCAAACCCGAGCCCGTTCAGCACGGCCAGAACGAACCCGACATAGACCAGCGTAATCAGCACAATCGCAATCACGAGGGTCCGCACGATTGCGCGTGGCCCTCCCTTGACCTCGGCCGAAATGTAGGCGCCTTCGTTCCAGCCGCCGTAGGTGAGCAGCACGAAGACCATCGCCAGGCCGAACAGCGGCGGCACACCGGAGCTTGCCGCCGCTGCCGCGGGTGCCGCGACGGGCGCGGTCGCCAGCACGCCTGCCAGCGCGACCAGCAACAGGCCGGATATTTCAAGAATCGTCAGCACGTTCTGCGTGCGCGACGATTCGCGCAGTCCGATGATGTTCAATGTCGTTAATACGATCACCGTCAACGCCGCGTAGATCGCCGATGAATTCGGGCCCAACGAGATGACCCGGCTCATGTAGTCGCCGAACACGAATGCCAGAAGTGCGATCGAACCAGTGGTAATGACGGCGACGCGCGCCCAAGCGAAGAAGAAGCTGATATCGCGGCCGTACGCGCGCGTCAGAAAGTGATAATCGCCGCCCGCATTCGGAAACGCGCTGGCCAGTTCCGCATAACAAAGCGCGCCGATCAGCGACAGCACGCCTCCGAGTACCCACGCGATCAGCATCCAGTCAACCGAGCCGGTCACCCCGGCCACCATCGAAGGCGTCCTGAAAATGCCGGCGCCGATCACTATTCCGACCACGATCATCGCGGCGTCGAAGACTGAAAGGACCGGCCGCGGTGCGGCCGCTGAAGTCGAGGCGGTCGGGATGTTGTTCATATTATTGGTCCAAGGAATAGCAAAAGCCCCGCTCGGGCGGGGCTTGAGAAAAACTATCGCAACGAAAGCTGCTGGTTACTTGCGGGTTCCGCTGACCTTGGTTTCAGTGCCACCGGCGCCTTTCAGCGTGCCTGTCAGCTCATTGCCGCGAATCGTTCCCGTTAGCGTGCGGGTGACGCCCTTGTCGTCGTTGAACGCAAAGCGAATGTCCTCGCCGCGCACGGTCGCACCGACCAGAGGCTGTTTGGCGCCGGTGGCAGCGACGTCGCCGCTGACCTTCTGATATTTCTGATTCAGATTGACCGTGTACTGCGCATTGCCTGCACCCTGTTCGCGCAACGTCCATGTGCCTTCGACCTTGGCCGGAACGATCCATAGATACGCGGTGCGGTAGTCGACTTCAGCCGTTTCATCTGGCTCCCAGTCGCCCATCGTGAACTGATGCGACGTGACGCGCGTGCCGGGCTTCATGTTCAGAATCGTCGGTCGCAGCCGCAGGTTCAGTTCAGGCAACAGATACATCGTGACCACGGTCGCCTTGCTGAAGTCTTCCTTGAAGACGTCGCCCTGAATGATGCGTGTTTTGCCGGCCAGGTTCTCTGCCTGCACATAGCACTGCGCGAGTTTGGCCATGTCCGGGTTGTATTCGATCCCGACCGAGGTGGCGCCTATCTTGCCGGCCGCAATCGCGATTTTTCCGTCGCCTGCGCCAAGGTCGTAGACGAGATCCTGCGGCGTGACCTTGGCCATGCGCAGCATGCGCTGTACGACCTCGTCCGGTGTCGGAACCCACACGACGTCCTTGCCGGACTGGCCGACCTGCGGCTTGTAATCACGATCGCATTCGCGACGATCCCTGGCATCGACATTGACCGCGGCCGCGGCGAACATGCCGGCCAGCACAACTGCAGTGGTGCTACGAACAAAGCGCGACATCGTGTTTCTCCTCGTGATCAAGATGGGGTTGGATGTTCAGTTTGCAGTCCGGTTCCGAAAGACAATCGAGCACGACTCGAGCGTGCATCACCCCTCAGCGATTAACGTCGACGACAACTCTGCCTCGAATCTCGCCGGCCAGGATCGCACGACTGGTCTCGAATACGCTCGCGAGCGGAGTCTCGCGCGTAATGGCGTCCAGCTTCGCGCGATCCATTTCCTCTGCCAGATGTTGCCACGCCTCGGTCCGCCGCTCGACCGCGCACATCACCGAATCGATGCCGATCAGACGTACTCCGCGCAAAATGAACGGTGCCACGGTGGTCGGAAAATCCATTCCCTGCGCCAGTCCGCACGCGGCGACCACGCCGCCGTAGCGCATCTGAGCGCAGGCATTGGCGAGCGTCTGGCTGCCGACCGAGTCCACCACGCCGGCCCAGCGTTCCTTCTGTAACGGCTTGCCGGCAGCGGACAACTCGGCCCGGTCGATGACATCGGCCGCACCAAGGCCTCGCAGGTAATCGGCTTCAGCGAGCTTGCCGGTGCTCGCGACGACGCGATATCCGCGCTTCGCAAGAATGGCGACGGCGAAAGACCCGACGCCGCCGCTGGCGCCGGTCACCAGAATTTCACCGCCTTTGACGCCGTTGTCGGCCAGTGCCATCGCTGCCAGCATGGCTGTATAGCCGGCGGTGCCGATCGACATTGCATCCCGAGTCGTCAGCGGCGCCGGTATGCGCACTAACCAATCGCCGGGGTAGCGGCCGCGCTGCGCAAGCCCGCCCCACGCCGTTTCACCCGCGCCCCAACCGTTCAACACTACCGGGTCGCCGGCCTGCCAGCTCGAAGATTTGGTTATCGTCACGGTACCGGCGCAATCGACACCCGGAACCATCGGCCACTTACGCACTACCGGAGACTTGTTGGTCAGCGCCAATCCGTCCTTGTAGTTGACCGTCGAGTAGTCGATCGCGACCGTCGTGTCGGCGTCGGGCGTACCAGCTTCGAGCTCGGAGTCGTCGAGCTCGCGCAGCTCCGCCAGGAACTGATCGGCCTTGGTCAGATAGATTGCGTTGAACATCGACGGTGCAGGGGCTGGAACGTAACCGGACCGGGACAATACACGGCTTGGCAGTGCGGCCGCAGAGCGCCGGAGGCGCCGTGGATCGCCATCGCCAAAGCGGCAGGGTAAGCGGTTGCGGGCTCTCTTTTTCGGCCATTCTCTCCGCTCGAAGTTGGCATCGTGGCAAAATCGACCGCAGTTGCGACGAGTAGGAATCAGTTGGCATCGACCGTTATCCCGCTGCGACAGGCCGCTGTAGAAAGCTCGCTCAAGCGCGCCGCCTTTGACTACGCTGGCGTTGCGATTCTGTGTGTCAACGCGGCCGGGCAGATTCTTGCGCTCAACTCGGAAGCCGGGGAGCTGGTCGGGGGTGATTCACCAGTTGGGCGCAGCGTCGCTGAACTGCTTTCGTTTCCAAGTCATCAGGCCTTTGCGCGTCGCTGGAATCGTCTCTGGGCCCTGGCAGCGAGCGGGACGCATGCCAGCGTGGAGACAAAGCTGCCACTGCGTGGTGGCGGTCGCCTGACGGCGCGCATTGCGATGCGGTTGTTTCGGTTCGAACAGGAAGAATTCGCGTCGATCGCCGTTACCGACACGACGCAACCCCGCTCTGAGGGAAAACTTGCGCAGCTGGAAGAGGCGCGCGCGCGGGCGCTTGCACAGCACCAATCCGAGCTGACAGTTGTGTTGAATGAAGACCGCCGCGTCGTCTTCGCCAGTGCGGCGCTCGAACCGATAACCGGCGAGCAAGTGGTCGACGTGCTGGGATCGCCGTTCGAATTCATACTCGATCAACCGTCGCGCATCGAGTTTCGCCGCGCGGTGGATCGCATCTTGCGTGATTCTCCCGGCGATCGGCTGTCGGCGCCGTTGCTGTTGCGCACGCGCGCTGCGCTCGCCAGCAGTGGTCGTAGCATCTCGTGTGTAATCGCAAATCGGCTCGACGATCCGAGAGTGCGCGGACTCGTTCTGACCGCGCGCGACCTCGGGCCGGGAGAACGTGCGCAAGCGCGCCGGCTGCGCTTTCGCGAGCGGCTGCTCGATCTCGCGGTTCAGCCCAAGTCGGATTTTGCGCATGCACTGTCGGCCATTTTGCGTACTGCCACCGAAGTACTCGATGTCAGCGCGGTTAGCTTCTGGCGCTTGTCGCAGGACGGTGAAACGCTGCGTTGTGAATCGTTGTTCGATCGCGGCAGCGATCGTTTCATGCGCGACTGGATCGGTCGCGAGCTCACGGCCACGCGCTTTCCTGCCTATTTTGCCCAGTTGATGAATCGGCAGCCGGTCATCGTCAATGACACCCACACTTCGCGACTGACCTCTTCGTTTTCGGGCGATTCAAGCTGGTCGCGCGTACGCGCAATGCTCGATGTCCCGGTGCTGGTTGAGGGCGAAGTCAACGGCGCGCTCAGTCTGCAGCATTACGAGACGCGCCACTGGGACGACGATGACGTGAGCTTTGCCAACACGACGGTACTGATGCTCGCCCTGGCGCTGGAAGCCGCGCAGCGGCAGGAAGCCGAGACGCGCATCGAGCATCTGGCATGGTACGACGGTCTGACTGGCCTGCCGAATCGCAATTTGTTGCGCGAAACGATGCGCGATCTCATCATGACCGCGGCCAATCGCAAGCGGCGCATGGCGGTGATGTTGATCGATCTCGATCGCTTCAAGGACGTGAACGACACGCTCGGGCATCTGGTCGGCGATGCCTTGATCAAGTCGGCCGCCGATGTGCTGGTCGAAACGGTCGGCGATGCTGGTGTTGTTGCGCGGTTGGGCGGTGACGAATTCGTCGTGCTGGTCAATGAGTTTTTGCATCGGCAGGAAGTTGCGCTGCTCGCAGCGCGGATTGCGCAGGCGCTGAATCGCACCGACCTGGTTCCGCACATCGATACACAGGTATCGGCGTCGGTCGGTGTCGCGCTGTTTCCCGAGCACGGGCGCGAGATGAGCACGTTGCTGAAAAACGCCGATGCTGCGATGTACCAGGCCAAGCGCGACGGCCGTAATCAGTTCAGCTTCTTCAACCCGATTCGCTATGAGCGCGCCGCGCGCGAAGTGCAGCTTGGCATCGAGCTCGTCAAGGCGGTGCAAAGCGAAAGCCCGCAGTTCATCTGCGAGTATCAGCCGCAGGTCGAGATGACCAGCGGGCGCGTGGTCGGACTTGAAGCGCTGATTCGCTGGCGGCATCCGCTGCACGGAGTTCTGACACCGGATCGGTTCATCGGCGTGGCTGAGGTCAGCGGATTATCGGAGCGCATCACGCGCTGGGTGTTGAACGAAGTGTGCGCACAGATCAATCGCTGGCGCGAAGTTCGCCCCGATTTCGATGTGCCCGTGTCGATCAATGTCGCCGGTCGTGAAATGGGGTCAACCGCGCTACCCGCGCTGGTGCGGGCAGCGCTTGCAAGACACGCAATCGCCCCGCAGCTGATCGTGCTCGAAATCACCGAGCGCACGTTGGTCAGGGAAAGCGAAATCAACAACGATGTGCTGGCCGAGCTGGCCTCGCTCGGGGTCGGGCTGGTGCTGGACGATTTCGGGACGGGCTATTCGATGCTCGGGTATCTGAAACGCATGCCGTTCACCGCGCTGAAGATCGACCAATCGTTTATCGAAGGCATTCCGGGTGACGCCGACAGCCGCGCCATCGTGCACGCGATGCTCGCGGTAGCGCGCCACTTCAGACTGAAGGTCGTCGCAGAGGGTGTCGAGTCGATCGAGCAGGTTGAATACATGCGGGATATCGGTTGCGAATTCGCGCAGGGATTCTTCTACGCCCGCGCGCTGTCGTCGGACATCATCCTCGACTATCTGGCCCGCTCCGGTACGTAGCGTTTTCAGTGCAGGCCGTGCCGCTAAGATGCGGTGCAACCACGGAGATGCTGCATGGACCGCGAGCACATCATCGTCGAGAACCGCGGCCGGGTCGGCTTGATAAGGCTTAACCGGCCCAAGGCGCTCAACGCACTGAACGACCAGCTGATGGACGAACTCGGCACCGCCTTGCTCGGCTTCGATGCGGACGACGGGATCGGCGCAATCGTCATTACCGGCAACGACAAAGCGTTTGCCGCCGGCGCCGATATCGGCGCGATGAGCGCATGGTCGTACATGGATGTGTTCAAGTCGGACTACATCACGCGCAACTGGGAGACAATCAGGCGCATTCGCAAGCCGGTGATCGCGGCGGTCAGCGGGTTTGCG
>JBGSWY010000518.1:0-4851 GCA_041751715.1 Burkholderiaceae bacterium | reverse complement strand
GCGCTATCGCGATGTGGTCGACGCCGAGGCGGAAGGCTATGCCCCCTTCGCGCCGACCGGCAGGATCGGCGAGGAAGTGCATTACACGCACCACTGGCGGGCCGGTAACGAAAAGAGCGCGATCGATCTCGAGCGCCCCGGTTCGATCCTTTACAAGCGGACCGCGAAAGCCATGCAGGCCGTCGGCGTGATGTACACCGCGCCCGGCAACGCGCTGCCCGCAGAGCTGGATAAGCGGGTGCCATTGAGTATCGGCGTCTGGCATCGCCACGTGCACTTCTGCGGCTGGCCGAGCGGCACGCCGAGAAGCGACTGGGACGGCCCGAACGCACGCTTCGGCTTTGCCGGCTCGATCGGCGACGAAGCCACGTGCAAAGCCGCCGGTGGCTACTGGATTCCGCTGGCGCTCGGCTGGATGACGCACATCTATCCCAACGAGACGGAGCCCGACAAGATCTGGATCGGCGAGCAGATGATGACGTTAAATGCGGCCGAGGTGGGGCACGACGCGCACGAGCAGCAAAAGCGCTGAGCGAGCGTGACCGGCTCACTCGCCATTCCACAGGGCGGCCGGCTAGAGTCGCGCATCGTGCCGTCGCGAAAGGCGTCGATGCCGCATTCATGGATGGCGAGTCTTCTGCGCATCACCGCGCTGGTCTGCGCGCTGCCGAGTGCAAGCACGCTTGCGGCCGAGGACTGCTCCGGCCGGCAGGCGGCCGGCTACCGAGTGCTTGCGATGGAAAACGGCCGCAAGGTGGCGGTCTGGTATCCGGCGGCAGCCAGCGAGCAACCGATGGCGTACTCGAGCTCGAACGGCGGCTTCATGGGCAGCGTGGCCAAGGATGCGCCGCCCGCCGCGTGCCCGCGCGTGCCGCTCGTACTTTTCTCGCACGGCCTGGGCGGCTGCGCACTGCAGACGCTGTTTCTTCACCGAGGAGTTGGCGCGGCACGGCTACGTCGTGGCGGCGCCCGACCACACAGATGCCGTCTGCGCGATCGGCAGCGACGAGCTCAAGTTCGGCAACATGCGCACCGATCAGTCGTTCCTCGAGCCCAACCGCTGGAACGATCGCACCGAGATCGATCGCATGCACGACCTGCGCGCGGTCATCGGCCTGGTGGCCGGCGATTCTCAGCTGGGTCCCGCTGCGGATGTGCAACGCATCGGCGTGGTCGGCCACTCGCTCGGCGGCTATGCAGCGATCGGGATGGCCGGCGGCTGGCCATCCTGGAAGCACGCGGAGGTGAAAGCAGTGCTGGCATTTTCGCCGTATCTCTTACCGTTTATCAAACAGGGAACGCTCGCGCGGCTCGACGTGCCGGTGATGTATCAGGGCGCGCAGTTCGACTGGGGCATCACGCCCAGCATGGAAGGCGCCCAGGGGGCCTATGCAGTGACGGCGCCGCCGAAGTACTTCGTCAAGCTCAACGGCGGCACCCACTTCGAGTGGACCAACCTGCTGTGCTCCGGCCAACCGAGCGTGGTTGCCTGTCTGCAGGCCAGACGCAACGCCTACCTGATCGATCGCTACGGAATCGAGTTTCTCGACCGCCACCTGAAAAGCAAAGCTGCGCCGGTGCTTGGTGCGAAGGGCCGGGGAGTAGAGGCTTATCGGTTCGAGCTGCGGTAGTGTTCGAAAGGAAACCGCAGCTCGATGCGGGAGCGCGGGTCATCGCCGCAGCTTGAGAACCGCTCGCTTACTTTTCGGCAAAGCAGTAAAACAACGCATCACCGCCCGTACTGCGCAAGCCCTCCTGGTGGCAACCACGCGATGGGTGCGCGGAGTTCCACGACGTGGCCCACGCATGATTGATAGGACCGGCACGATCGTGATGACCTACCATCGCCGAGCCGTCGCTTCCGCTCTTGGTCCAGTTGCCGCAGGTCGCATCGAAGAACGTCGGCGGGAACGCCGTACCGTCGGGCCGCGAGCCGGTCAGGATGTCGTGCTTGTTTGGTTTCAGTGAGCGATCGTTGACCGGCTGGCCCTTTTCGTCCAGCGCCGTTTCCTTCGTCACGTTGTTCTTGCCCGAGTGCAGACTTTCAACACCATTCGCAATCATCACGCCCTTGGCGTTGTGCCAGGGCCCGGAGCCGATGCGATCACGCGCATGCACCACCTTCGGGTCATTCAGCGCCGTCCCCTGCGTGCTCAGGTAAGCGCGCCACGTGCGGCCGCCCGCGCCGGCTGCTTTCGCGAGGGACTGGCAGTGCTGGTCCGCCCCTTCGAGGCCACCCAGATCGGCGCCCTTGCCACTGCCGACGCTGGTAATAAAAAATGTCATTTCTTTGCTGCCGCCCATTTGCGGCAGCTGCGCGGTCGTGCAGCCGACTAGCGTCAACGAACCCGCAGCAACCAATAACGACTTCAATACGCCGTTCATACGGCCTCCTCTGTTACCAAAGTGTGTTCTCAAGCGCCCACGGTCGCGGCATTCTGCGCTCCGCTGAACTGCGAAGCTTATCGCGCGAGCGCGGGACCTGACATGAGGGAGTTCACCGCCGTTGCGTCAATGGCATAAGGAGCGTCCGCGGCACGAAGGGCACTCGAACCGTTGAGCGAGTTGGCATGGTCATTCGTAATCGGTAGCCGGCTCACCTTCAGGATTGCACTGAGGGCACGGCATGCAGCAATCGTGCTCAAGCGGGCACGGCCAGGGCGTCAACTGCCTGCACGTCTCGCACAAAAACCGCTTGTCCATGCACAACGCGCAGCTCATCCGGGATGTAGGTCAACGGCGAGGCCAGCGATCGTACGTGAAAGGCCTCGTTGAAGAATCTGCTGGCAGCGCCATATACCTTCCCACTTTCCTCACACGCTGTCTCCCACACATGCCGCTGAGCGTCATATTCCTTCTGGTAAACGCGTACATCGCCTGGCGCCTTCTCCCCGCTCTGGCTGATCTCACCGCGTGGCAGATTGGTGTGGCGCTTCTTATCGTGATTTCCGCGATCTGTCTGCAGGTGGGCCTGAATCTCCGGCGGAGTCGTCAGCGGCGACGCCGGGGCCATGACGTTGCAATGATGGCCGCCTTCGTCGCGATGGGTTTCTTGTCGAGCCTGTTTGTCCTGACCCTGCTGCGCGATGTCGCACTGGCGGCCGTCTGGATCGGCAGCCAGCTAGGTCTGGCGGTGCCCATCTCTGCGTTCGCCGTATGGAGCGCGCTGGCGGTTGCTGCAGCGGCGACTCTGATGACCGCTTGGGGACTGATCAATGCGCGCCGAACCGCGCGAGTGGTTGAAGTCGATGTGCCGATCACCGATCTGCCGGCGCCGCTGCATGGCTTCACGATTGCGCAGATCAGCGATATTCATGTAGGCCCGACCATCAAGGGCGACTATCTGCAGTCGATCGTCGGCGCCGTGAATCGTCTGCAAGCCGACATGGTGGCCGTGACGGGAGATCTGGTCGATGGCAGCGTGGCCCAGCTCCGTTCGCACGTCGCGCCGCTGAGCGGCTTGACGTCACGCCACGGCACATACTTCGTGACCGGGAACCATGAGTACTACAGCGGCGTGACGGCCTGGGTGGCAGAGTTGCGCCGCCTGGGTGTCAACGTCCTGCTCAATGAGCACGTGGTCTTGCGGCACAACGAAGCCGCATTGGTGATCGCCGGGGTCACGGATCACAGCGGCCATCATTTCGATGAATCCCACCGCAGCGATCCTGCGGCTGCCATTGCGACCGCTCCAGATAACGTGCTGCGCATTTTGCTGGCGCACCAACCGAGATCAGCTGCGGCAGCACTGCAGGCGGGATTTCAGCTGCAGCTCTCCGGCCACACGCACGGCGGGCAGTTCTGGCCATGGAACTTGTTCGTTCGATTGCAGCAGCCGTTCACCGCAGGGCTGCATCGGCTGCAAAGCCTGTGGGTCTATACAAGCCGTGGCACTGGATACTGGGGGCCGCCGAAACGATTCGGTGCACCGTCCGAGATCACACACCTTCGTCTGGTGCCGTGCACCGCCTGACTTTCGTCGATTGCCTGCGGAACAATGACGCGACGCTGGGATGGTTCGATGCGCTGATGCGCGCCGGCCCATGGCTGATCAATTCAGCAGCAGTTTTCCCAACGCACGACGTGCTTTGACGAACTCGGACGGCTCGGCCAGTTCGACGAGCTGATCATCGAGGCTGCGGCCGTGAGCGCGCAGTTCCTGGACGGCGAGCAGCAGAGAATCGACGACCGTAGGGTCGAATTGCGCACTCTTTTCGGTCCGCAAGTAGATCGCAACTTCGTCATGCGGCAGCGCTTTTCTCCACGGCCGGTCATGCGTCAACGAGTCGTAGGCGTCAGCGACGTGAACGATGCGCGCCTCAATCGGAATATCCGGCCCAACCAACGCGTCTGGAGTGCCGTTGCCGTCGAACCGCTCGTGATGCGAGCGTGCCACGTGGGTGAAGATCGCGCCCCCCTGATCACCCAGCTGCTCGCGGATCAGCTCCTCGCCGAACTTCGCATGCGAATGCAGGAACTCTTTTTCCTGCCAGGTCAGCGGACCGCGCTGCCGAAGCAGCGTTTCCGGAACCGAGCCTTTGCCCACATCGTGCAGGCGGGCCGCGCGCTCGATCTTCGCAAGTACCGCAACCGCCCACGGAAGCTTGTTCGCAGCCAACCGCGCGAGCGCACCGACGCGAATCGTGTGTTCGCCGCTCGGCTCCTGCTTGGCTTCGGCAGCGGCTGCCAGGTTTTCCAGAGCGACCAGCCTATCGTCGAGCGGGACATGTTCTTCCCACCCCAAAGGCCTCGTGTTCTGCCATTCCTGTTCGACCGATTCACCTGCTTGCGGCTTGGCACGCTCGAAGTGCATCTTCTGCATCTTCTTCAGAAGCTCGGATACCTCGCGCA
>JBGSWY010000517.1:0-2973 GCA_041751715.1 Burkholderiaceae bacterium | reverse complement strand
CCGGTCGGGCCGATCAGCAGGATGTTGCTCTTCGCAAGCTCGATGTCGTCCTTCGAGCCCATGTGCTTCAGCCGCTTGTAGTGGTTGTAGACGGCGACCGACAGAATCCGCTTCGCCTTGTCCTGCCCGATCACGTACTGGTCAAGAATGGTGCCGATCTCGCGCGGTGTCGGCAGGTCCGACTTGATGACGCCCGAGCCGGTATCCGCTGTCGTCTCATCGCGGATGATGTCATTACACAGGTCGATGCATTCGTCGCAAATGAACACCGAAGGCCCGGCGATGAGTTTTTTTACCTCATGCTGGCTCTTGCCGCAGAACGAGCAGTACAGAAGCTTTTCGCTTGAGCCCTTCTTTTCCGACATATCTGGGCGTTACCAGCCTATTAGGGTTGCTCGCTGCGGCTGACAAAAATCTTGTCGATCAGCCCGTACTTTACGGCATCGTCGGCCGACATGAAGTTGTCGCGATCGGTGTCTTTGGCGATCTTCTCGACCGGTTGCCCCGTGCGTTCGGCAAGAATCTTGTTCAGCCGCTCGCGCAGGTACAGAATTTCCTTGGCGTGGATCTCGATGTCGGCCGCCTGGCCCTGCACTCCGCCCATCGGCTGGTGAATCATGATGCGCGAGTTAGGCAACGAGTAGCGCTTGCCCTTGGCGCCCGCGGCCAGCAGAAACGCCCCCATGCTCGCAGCAACACCGATGCAGATCGATGAGACATCCGGCTTGACGAACTGCATCGTGTCGTAGATGGCAAATCCCGCGCTCACCGAACCCCCCGGCGAGTTGATATAGAGCGAGATATCTTTGTCGGGATTTTCCGATTCGAGAAACAGAAGCTGTGCGACCACCAGGTTGGCCGTCTGTTCCGTAACCGCCCCCACGATGAACACGACCCGGTCGCGCAGCAGCCGCGAGTAGATGTCATAGGCGCGCTCGCCGCGCCCGCTCTGCTCGATCACGATCGGCACCATGCCCAGGCCCTGCGGTTCTATCGCGCTGCTCATCTGCGTCCTGCTCATCGTTGGAAATGTCATCTGTGCTTGTGCCCCATCAATTCGTCGAACTCGACCGGTGTATCGACCACCTTCGCGCGCTCCAACACCCAGTTCGTTACGTTGTCCTCGAGCGCGACAGTTTCAAGATCGGCGAGCCGCTTGCGATCCGATAAGTACCAGTTAATCACATCCTGCGGCTTTTCATAGCTCTGCGCCATGTTCTCTACCAGCTTGCGGATCTGATCGGGCCGCGGTTGCAGGTTATTGGCCCGCACCACTTCGCCGAACAATAGTCCAAGCCGAACGCGCCGCTCGGCCTGCTCGGCAAACAGATCGAGCGGCAGTGCAGGAACATCGTTGGCCGCCATGCCGCGTGTGATCAATTCGCTGCGCTTCATTTCAGCCAGCCGTTGCTTGTCTGCCTCGACCAGCGACTTCGGCACCTCAAAGCTGTTCGCCGCCAGCAGTGCCGACATTGCACTGTCCTTGGTGCGCGCCGCCAACCGCGTCGCAACCTCACGCTGCAGATTGTTCTTGATCTCGGCGCGCATTTTGGCGGTATCGCCATCGGCCACTCCGAGCGACTGCGCGAACCCAGCATCGATCGGCGGCAACACCGGCTGCTCGGCCTGCTTCAGCGTCACTTCGAACTGAACCGGTTTTCCCGCCAGTGCCTGAGCGCCGTAGTCGGCCGGAAACGTCAGCGGAAAGGTCTTGCTTTGTCCCGGTGTCATGCCGCGCACCGCGCCCTCGAACTCCGGCAGCATGCGACCTTCGCCCAGCGTGAACTTGAAGTCGCTCGCGCTGCCGCCTTCGAACGCCTGCCCGGCATTCTCACCTTCGGCATGCGTACCTTTGAAGTCGATCGTCACGGCGTCATCGTCCTGCGCCGGACGTTGCACGGGCTCGAACGAAGCGCGTTGCTTGCGCATGATCTCGAGCGTGCGGTCGACTTCCGCCTCGTCGACCGGACACGCGGCGCGCTGCACTTCGGTAGCGGAAAGATCACCGATCGTGATTTCGGGATAGATCTCGAACGTGGCGGAAAACGCAAGATCGTTGTTCTCCGCACCCTCTGCCGTGCGCGCTTCGAGCCGTGGCTGGCCCGCAACCCTCAGATTGCCGGCGGTTACGGCGGAGCTGAAGGCTTCACCGACCTTGTCGTTCAGTACCTCGGCCTGCACTTGCGCGCCATAGGTCTGCACCACCATCTTCAGCGGCACCTTGCCCGGACGGAAGCCCGGCAACTTCATGTTGCGCGCCAGCTTGGCCAGCCGCGTTTTGACTTCCTGTTCGATTGCCGCCGCCGGCACCGTCAGATCGAGGCGGCGTTCAAGGGCACCCAGCGACTCTATCGTTTCTTGCATCTTTTGCTTTTGGACATCTCGTTTCCGGATCGTAGTTGTGGTGCGAAGGGGGGGACTCGAACCCCCACGCCGGTGAAGGCGTCAGGACCTAAACCTGGTGCGTCTACCAATTTCGCCACCTTCGCGGCGCGGCGAGTTCTGTTCACATGAGGGCGCTGATTCTAATAGAACGATGCGCGCAGCCCGGCGGCACGAAATAGCTGTGCTAGCTTCGATTCCATGGGCGTCGGCCACTATGAAAATTTTCCGGTTGCATCGTGGCTGATGCCGGCCACGCTGCGTCCTGCGGTGCGCGCGATCTATCGCTTCGCGCGCACCGCGGATGATTTGGCCGATGAAGGAAATGCTGCTCCAGCCGAGCGCCTTGCGGGGCTGGATGCGTTGCGCCAACAGTTGCACGCCATCGAAGCGGATGCGGCGTCGGATTGGCCCGATCTTGCCCGCGCGATACGCGAGCATCGCCTGCCCTTCCCGCTGTTCCACGACCTGCTGTCCGCGTTCTCGCAGGACGTCATGACTTCGCGCTACGACTCGTTTGAAACGCTGCTCGACTATTGCCGGCGCTCGGCCAATCCGATCGGTCGCCTGCTATTGCAGCTTTTCCGCCGT
>JBGSWY010000516.1:0-2932 GCA_041751715.1 Burkholderiaceae bacterium | reverse complement strand
AAGGGCGCCGGGTACACCGACTCGGCGCTCGATCGCCCGGTGATCGGCATCGCAGACACGGGCAGCGCCTACAACCCGTGTCACGGCAACGCACCGCAGCTGGTCGAGGCGGTCAAGCGTGGCGTGATGCTCGCGGGCGGGTTGCCGATGCCGTTCCCCACGATCTCGATTCACGAGAGCTTCGCGGCGCCGACCAGCATGTTCCTGCGCAACCTGATGTCGATCGACACCGAGGAAATGATTCGCGCGCAGCCGATGGATGCGGTCGTGTTGATCGGCGGCTGCGACAAGACGGTGCCGGCCCAGCTGATGGGCGCGGCCTCCGCAGGCATCCCGGCGATTCAGCTCGTCACCGGCTCAATGTTGACCGGCTCGCACCGCAGCGAACGCGTCGGCGCCTGCACCGACTGCCGCCGCTACTGGGGCAAGTTCCGCGCGGGCGAAATCGATGCCGACGAGACGGCCGACGTCAACAATCAGCTGGTGGCAAGTGTCGGCACCTGCTCGGTCATGGGCACGGCGAGCACGATGGCGTGCATCGCCGAAGCACTCGGTATGACAGTGCCCGGAGGCGCATCGCCGCCCGCCGTCACCGCGGATCGCATCCGCATCGCCGAACAGACGGGTGAGCTGGCCGTGCAGATGGCGCACGACAAGCTGACGATCGACAAAATTCTGACGCCCGCGGCGTTCGAGAACGCGATGCGCGTGCTGCTCGCCATCGGCGGTTCTACCAACGGCATCGATCACCTGGCCGCGATCGCGGGCCGCGTAGGTCTAGATATCGATCTGCAAGCACTGGACCGCATGGGGCGCGACACGCCGGTACTGCTTGACCTGAAGCCATCGGGCCAGCACTACATGGAGGACTTTCACAAGGCAGGCGGAATGGCAACGCTGCTGCGCGAGCTGAAGCCGTTGCTGCGTTTGCAAGCGCTGACGGTCACCGGCCGCACTCTTGGTGAAGAGATCGAACGCGCCGGACCGGGCTTCGAGCAGAACGTCGTGCGCAGCGTCGACAATCCAATCTATCCGCAAGGCGGCATCGCGGTGCTGCACGGAAACCTGGCGCCGGGCGGAGCGATCATCAAGCAATCGGCCGCGGACGCGCAACTGATGGAGCACGAAGGCCGTGCCGTCGTGTTCGAGAATGCTGAAGACCTGGTCGCACGCATCGATTCCGATGAGCTCGACGTGACTCCGCAGGACATTCTGGTGCTGAAGAACATCGGCCCGAAGGGTGCGCCCGGCATGCCCGAAGCCGGCTACATCCCGATTCCACTGAAGCTCGCACGCGCAGGCGTCAAGGACATCGTGCGAATTTCAGACGGCCGCATGAGCGGCACCGCGTTCGGCACGATCGTGCTGCATGTCACGCCCGAGTCCGCAATCGGCGGTCCGCTCGCATACGTGTGCAGTGGCGACCGAATTCGGCTCAGCGTGAAGAAGCGCGAAATATCTCTGCTCGTGTCCGATGAAGAGCTGGCAGCGCGCGTGCGCGACCATCCCGTCGTTGAGCCGGTCGCCGATCGGGGCTATCGCAAGTTGTTTCTGCAGACCGTGACGCAGGCCGATAAGGGGGTCGACTTTGATTTCATGCGTGCGTCCACAGCGGTTGGCAAGGTTCCGCAACGCTGATCCGGCCCGCGCCTACTCCTTAGGCATTTCTGTCACGGTCACCGCGGCCGCTCGCGTCTCGGTGCGGCCAGAAGCGGAATCTCCCAACACACTAGATGGCGACCTAGAAAGCGGACGCTGAGCATTCGTTGAGCTTCTCCTGGCTGTTCGCCAAGGCCGTTACCCGCCCTTTCGAGTGCCGCAGCCAAATGGCCGAGCGCGGCGTTTGGCTGTTCGATTGTGCGCGAGGCTCGATCAGAAGGTAGCCCGCTGCATCGACCTGGGGGTGCGAAAGCAGTCGGCGGCGGAGCTAAGCCGCGTCACTGCACTTCGTGCCCATTACGCTGTAGCCGACCGCCGTCGCGGTGAATCGGCCATCGGCATCGAGCGCTTCCATCTCAGCCACGAATTGTTCCGCCTCGCCGGTCGTAATCTCGCGCGCGGCTGTGGCGGACTGCAGATGCATTGGCAAGAAGAAGACTGCACCGAAGTCCTGCCAGGAAACGTCCAGCACCCTTGCCACCACGTCGACGTCCACGAGCCCCGCGTTGCGAAACAGACCGCGCAGCCGAGTGCCGATGCGCGGGTTAGCGATGCTGCGAAGCAGCTGGCCGCGTACTATCTCCAACACCCGCGTGGCAAGCGGCGTTTCGACTGCAAGCGCCCACTGGCTGTGGTCAGGGTCGATCACCATCACGTGGCCGCCGCGCCGGGTGACCCGAATCATCTCAGCAAGCGCTCGCCCGGCATCGTCAATATGCTGGAATACGCGCTCGGCGCGCACGACATCGAAGCTCGCGTCCGGAAAGGGCAGTTCATAAGCACCGGCGACATGATGTTCGACGGTTACGCCGGCCCCGTCGGCGGCCCTTCGCGCGGTGTCGATCATGGCCGACGACGGGTCGACGCCGCACACACGTCCACCTGGTTGCACCCGGTGCACGAGTTCGACGCACACCTCGCCGGCCCCGCAGCCGACGTCGAGTACTGCCGCGCCGGGGCCAATTTTCAGGCGACTGAAGTCCATGCGACGCATGTCCGCGAGCCTGTCTGCGAGCCGCGCCAGGTAGTCAATGAGCTGTCCGGCACGAGCGCTGTCGTCAACGGAGGAAAAGCCTGTGGATTGCGTCATAGCATCTAATGTAAGCGACCTAATGCAGCCAGGACGGGCTGCTCTGCCGAGTCGAACTCATCCATGCGGCTTCATGGTCGGTCCCGGTGAGATTTAAGAACACGTGGGTGTTTTCATTGCGGGCGCAGCAGCTTGATTGCATTGGCAATACGTGGCCCATTAACTGGCCACGTGATCGGGTCT
>JBGSWY010000515.1:0-2554 GCA_041751715.1 Burkholderiaceae bacterium | reverse complement strand
ACCGAACCGCTGCGCACGACGTGTGCGCGAGAAGTCGCCGAGGAAACCGGGCTGGTCGTTTTGCCCGAGCAGTTTGACGACTGGAATCTTACTCATCGCTTTGCCATTTACGAGCATTGGCTTCATCGATATGCACCCGGGATTACGCATAATACGGAGCATGTTTTTGGACTTCTCTTGCCGCATCACTTCAAACCTCGACTTGACCCGCGCGAGCATGTGCGCCACCGCTGGCTCGCGTGGCGCGATGCCGCCGACGCCTGCTTTTCATGGACCAACGCCGAAGCCGTTCGACGCCTGGGCGAATTTGAAACCGGGAGTTAGACGGCTGGCGGCGATCGGGCTTGCATTTTCTGCACTGATCAGTCCGCCTGCAGGTAGCGCGACGCAGCTGCTGCCGACGCTTGCGGTCGAGCGTGACGGCGACACTTTCTTTGTCAGGGCAAGCGCGAGTGTGGCGGTCGATCCGCGCATCGCGTGGGAGACGATCACCGACTACGAGGGCATGCGCGAATTCGTGCCGAACATCGAGCGTTCGCGCGTCGTTGCCCGCAACGGGTCGCGCGTGATCGTCGAGCACCAGGGGCACTTTCCGCTGTTCTTTTTCCATATTCCCGTGCGCGTGCGGCTGGCGGTGGTGCAGCAGCCGTACGAGCGCATCGTGGCGCGTTCGGAGCCGGGCGAAGTCGATGGTGCGCCGCAGACGTTGCGCTCTTTTTCCGGCCGCTACGACCTGGCGGTCATCACTGTCGAGCGCCGCGCCGGCGTGCGGCTGGAGTACGAATCGCGCTTCGAACTGGCTGAGCCGCTGCCGCCGATCATCGGCGACCTGTTCGGTACCGCGATGGTCACGAAGACGGTGCGCACCCAGTTCGAAGCCATGCTGCGCGAGATGCAGCGCCGGCAGATGGGCCGGCCTTCCATCGAAAAATCGCAATGAGCCGAGCCGGGTTATCTACTGCATCCGCGCGGTTCCTGCTCGTCGCGTTGCTGTTGCTCGCGTTTGGCGGCTGCGCGAGCTTCGATCCGTACGCCTCACCGCCGATGGCGGAGAATCTCGAGCGCGACGACACAGTCGGTTACTGTGCGCGGCTCTTTGCAGATATCGATCGCCGCATCGATACGCTCGGTGTGCGCGATGCTGAAGCCATCCGCATCGCCGGGTTTCCATACCTGCGTGTCGACCGCTTCAGCGCAGCCCTTGCAGATCGCGCGGACACCGCGGCGCAGGCCCAGGCATGGCTTGCACGATTGCAGCAGCTTGACGAGGTCGCGCGCGCGACCGAGTTGGCTAACGCTCAGTTGAGCGTCGACGATCTGGCTCGGTGCCGTTCCCTGCTCGCTGCTGCGGACGCTGCAGCGTTCCAAAAGCTGCGCTCCTCGGCAACCGTGCCGGACAACTACAACATCGGCCTGCGGATCTTCGGCTTGTATCCACTGACTCGCTTGCCGTTCGCCGCCGGGATAAGCGGTTGGCAGTCTGCGACTCGCAAAGTCTTTGCCGCGCCGTACGACACCGTGCCGGTGCACGGGCGCCTGCAACGCTATGCGCCGGTAGCGCTCACGCTAGAGCCGGTGCCTCCGCCGACGCTGGATGCGCTCGGGGTTCCGGTGTGGTCAGCCGCCGCCACGGCCGCACTGTTCATTCGCCATGCGCCGGTGCTGGAAATCGACGTCGCGGGCCCCTTCGATCGACCCGGCGCGTTGAGGCTCGACACCGGTCACCATGTCAAGGTCGATGCCGCGCAGCCGGTGGTCTACACACGGTTGGCCCATACGGTCATCGGCGACTTGATTTACCCGCAACTGGTCTACACATTCTGGTTCAGCGAACGGCCGCGGTCGGCCGCCAGTGTGTTCGACCTGCTGGCGGGCAAGCTTGATGGTGTGATCTGGCGCGTGACGCTGGATCACGCGGGCGAAGCGCTCGTTTATGACAGCATGCACGCATGCGGGTGTTATCACCTGTTCTTTCCGACTGAAAACGTGAGGCCGCGCGATTTGCCCGCCACGCTCGACGAAGGTCTTTTCATGCCGCAACCTCTGCGTCCCGTTCGATCGAACGAAAAAGTCGTGTTGCGGATCGAGTCCGGCACGCACTATCTGCAGCGCGTGCATCTGCAGCGCGTGCAAATGAACGCTAACTCGCCGGCGGCCAACCCGATTTTCTACTCGCTGCAGGACGAGCGAGCGCTGACCACACTGGGGCGCCGCGACGGCGGAACGCGCAGCGCCTACGGCGAAGACGCGCTGATCGCCGGCAGCGAGCGCGCAGAGCGCTGGTTTTTCTGGCCGATGGGTATCGAGTCGGCCGGGCAGATGCGGCAATGGGGCCATCATGCGACGGCGTTCGTCGGCCGGAGGCACTTCGACGATCCCCTGCTTTTCGACGCTTATTTTCAGATTCGCCCCCTGCAAAATGGGGCGTCCGCAACTTTGCAACAACCATGAAGATTCGCGTAGCAACGTACAACATTCACAAGGGCGTGATGGGCCTGCGCCAGAGAAGCCGCATTCACGACGTCAAGCTTGCATTGAATTCGATCGATGCCGA
>JBGSWY010000514.1:0-5062 GCA_041751715.1 Burkholderiaceae bacterium | reverse complement strand
CTCGATGGCCACCACGTCGGGCAAGTCGGCCTCCGTCATCGGCACGTAGCGATCAAGGTCCGGCTTGGGTAGCGCACTCATGATCTATGCGGCCGCCTGCTGCCGCTCGTCGATCGTCAGTGCGACGTGATCGCGCACGTAAATCGGCATCGCCTGTTCCGGTGCAACTGCCAGTCCGCGTTCCGCATCGAAGCGCGCCAGCCGCGCGATATCGGCAGCGGTAGGTCTTGCATCGGGCAAAGACAACCAGGTCTTCTCCGGTGGCCAAACGCTTGCGAACAAAGTGAGCGCATTGCCGGCCACGATATCGACCTTCTCGGTCACTGCGAGGCGTGGCAGCGAGCGCGGACGTTCGAGCGCGGGCGCTCTGATCTCGCTGATCGACTCGTCGCGCTGATAGATCGCGCAGTACGCTTCGTTCATCCGGGCATCGATCGCCGCCAATATGCGATCGCCGTCGTCGACCGACGAAAACGCGCACGCCGCCAGTGCGCGCAAATTCCCGATCGGCACCACGCGCTTGCGCTTCCCATAGGCGAGACCCTGTGCAATCCCGCAGGCGATGCGCAAGCCGGTAAACGAACCGGGGCCGGCGCCAAAAGCAACCACATCGATATCGCCCAAGGTCAGCTTGGCGGTGGATAACACGGCATCGATCATCGGCAACGCGCGTTCGGAGTGTCGATGCCCGACGGTTTCGACCAACCCGGTCAACCGGTCGCCGCAGAGCACCGCTACGGAGCAGACCTCAGTGGCGGTATCGATCGCGAGAACGGTTGGAGCGGGCATGCGCGACGCATCTTAACGAAGCGACGACTGTCGTCCTCGCGCACGCGGGGACCTCGTTTCTCGCCCATCGCGTTGGATTCCCGCTTCGCGGGCACGCGCTATGCGATGAACTTCAGCGGCTCGAAGCGCTTTTGCAGCACTCGTTCGGAAGGAAGTTGCCACCAGTTCTCGAGCACCGACGCATACACACGGCGAAAATCCGTGGTGTGTCGCAGATTGCCGCCGTCGTCCAGCGAGCGCAGTGAGGGGGCGTCGCCATGCACACCGCCTAGGACGTGCGGACCGAACGCGAACAGTGCTCCGGCTGTTCCGTGATCGGTGCCCCCACTTTGGTTCTCTCGAGGCCTGCGGCCGAACTCCGAGTACGTCAGTATCAATGTGCGATCCCAGATGCGGTGCTCATTGAGCGCCGCCCGCAATGCGACTACTGATTCCGCCATCGCTCGCAGCAGATTGGCGTGAACAGGCAACTGATTCTGATGCGTGTCGAAGCCGGGGATCGTCAAACGCAGCACCGAAACCTGGCCGGTGGCCGCAATGCCGGCCGCGCGCTCAAGCGCAAGGCCCAGTACGCCACGCGGAAACTCGGTCTTGAAGGTGACATCGGGGCGAATGCCGGTTCCCGCGCGCACGATATCGTTTTCGACACGCAGCACATGCGCCAATGCGCCGCGTGCCGGCGCCGCGCCAATGGAGGCGAGGCGTGACTGACGCGCAAAGCGCGCCGGGTCATTCATCGCCACCGCGCGCGCGCCGCCCGCCAGCGGCCCGAGGTCGGCCGCACCGATGACCACACCATCGGCGCTCAATGAAGAGAATGCCGCCTGCTTGTCGACCGCACGCGTCAGCCAGCCGGTTTGCAGAAACTGTTGACTGTCCGATGCGGTGTCCCAGATCTCGATCGAGCGGAAGTGCGACAGGTTCGGCGCCGGATAGCCGATCCCCTGCAGGATCGCCATCTGGCGGTCGCGCCAGAGCGCCTCGAGCGGCGCCAGCGAGGGATGCAGCGCCGGTGCGCCGGCAAAGCGTGCCACCGCGTCGGGCTTGAGTGCAAGGCGCGGTCTCAGATCGAAGTACGCGCCGTCGTCGATCGGGATCACCGTATTCAGGCTGTCATTGCCGCCGCGCAGCTCGAGCAGGATCAATAGTCGCGGTGCAGCGGATGGGACTGCCCATGCAGGCAACGAAGCGCATGACAACACGGCTGAAGTTGCAGTGAGAAATGCGCGACGATTCATTTTGTGTGCCTGCCTGGGTTACTTGAGTTGATAGGCCGGGTCGAGCACGATCGCGCGCAGTGCGTCGAGGCCCAGTGAGCCCTCTGGTGCGGACGAGCTAGGCGGCATGACGAGCACCGCTTGTTCGAGCTTCACGCGTCCCGCTGGCGCTGCCACTCTTTCCGGCGCCATGTCGGACCGGTGCAGCCAAGCGCCGGCGTCGATGCGCACCGGCATCGCCTGTTCGAGCATGCGCAAGCGGCGACGCGCGGTCTTCTCCGCTGCGCCTGCGTCGTCTGCCTTGATGGATTCCGCCATCGGCGCATCCATCGCCGATTCAGGACTTGTGCCTCCCTTCATTTTCCCGCTCAGGCCGCGCTCGAGAAACTGCTTGCGCGCGAGCAGCGTTTGCGTATTGATCCACGCATCGCCGCCGGGCCAGCCGCGTACGTTCGGCGCCGAGAACAGGTTCTGCCCCATCCCCGCGAGCGCCACCGCCGCGGCCACCGGCTGACTCAGCTCGCCACCCGACTGGCGTACGAACCCAATCACCAGGTCGATCGGCGATTTGACGAGCGCATTGTCTTCATCGCGCTGGATCACTTCCGGTTGCAGCAACAGCGCCCGCATCGGCACCGCGATGCGCCAGCCGCTGGCGCGAAACTGCGTGGCGATATTCCGCACGCGCGCTGCATCGGGCTGCGGCGACACGAACTCGCGCCACAGCTTGTGCACGATGAACTCGGCAGATGCCGGCTGTGCCAGCAGAATATCGAGCACCGCATCGCCGTCGAACTTGCCGGTCTTGCCAAAGACCGTCTTTTCGCCACCGTCGTGCAGCATGCGCCGGAACATGAAGTCGCCGGAATCGAGGTCGATGCTCCAGCCGGTGAATGCGCGTGCCGCCTGCTTGATATCGGCCTCGCTGTATTGCCCTTCGCCGAGCGTGAACAACTCCATCACTTCGCGCGCAAAATTTTCGTTCGGTGATCCGCGCCGGTTGGTGGCCGAGTCGAGATAGATCAACATCGCCGGATCTTTGGCCACCGCATGCAGCAGTTGATCGAAGCGCCCCAGCGCATGCTGGCGCAACAGCGCGTTCTGCCGATACATCAGCTGCGTGTAACGCACCTTCGGCTGCGCGGAGACAAAATGGTTGTGCCAGAAAAGCGTCATCCGCTCGGTCAGCGGCGAAGGCGTTGCTGCCATCTCGGTCAGCCACCAGCCGCGCAGATCGAGTCCCATTTTTACCTGCTTGCGAATCTCGATGCGGCGCGCGTCATCGCCCATCGCGCGGAGCTCTCGTGGAGGAATCAAGCGTTCGTCGATCCACGCGGGTGCCGGTGTCACTGCGGCCTTACGTGCACCCTCCAGCAGGCGATCAACCGCAGCGGTGTGCGTCAGCGCTGCGTACGTTGCAACATCTGCGTCGTTAGGTGCAAACCCGGCTCGCGTCAGCAGCAGCCTGGCGCCCGACGCGCCGAGCGGCTCAGCCGGCAGCGCGATGCCACTCACTGTCAGCATCACCATCGCAATCAGCCACTTCATTTCTTCGCCCCTTTGTTGCCGCGCTTGTACACATCACGCTGCGCCTGTTCGATTTGCTGGCGCAAGCGCTGCCGCTCTTCGGGAGACAGCTGACGCCGCGGCGGAATACCTTGCTCGTTGCCCGGCTGGCCGCCGTCCTTCCGGTCGAGGAATCGCTGCCGCATCGCCTGCCGTTCCTCCGGAGTCATCTGGCCGCGCATGTTCTGGCGTTGCTCGGGCGTCAGGCGGCGCATCATCAGTTCACGCTGCTCGGGTGACATCTGACCCCATACTTCCCGCCGCTGGTCGGGCGAAATTCGCTGCAATGCTTGCTGGCGCTCCTCGGGCGAGCGGGCGTTGCGCCATTGCTCGCGTTGCTCGGGCGTCATGCGCGCGAACATGTCGCGGCGCTGCTCCGGAGTCAGACGCAACCTTCCCTGTTCCGCGGCATTGGCGGGAGCCAACGCGAACACCGACGCCGCAACAAGAGCGGCCGCGCCGAAGGCGCGAAATGCCTGCGCCAAACCACGGTGAACGGACGAACGATTCATGGTGTGCATGATATTTCTTCGGACCTGCGCGTGCGGCGATCGTCGGCGCAAGCGCTGCGCCGTACGCGTAAATTCTGTAACACTTTGTTCGGGCCAGCACGTCCGCCACCGAAGGTCACATAGCATCGCGATCCAATGACGCGCCACAAACCTCCAAAAATTCTTGTCGTGGATGACGACGTGCGGCTGCGCGATCTGCTGCGGCGCTACCTCGCCGAAAACGGATACTCCGTGTTCGTAGCCGAGAGTGCGCAGGCGATGAATCGGCTGTGGCAGCGCGAGCGCTATGACCTGCTGATTCTGGATCTGATGATGCCCGGCGAAGACGGGTTGTCGGTCATGCGCCGGCTGCGCGGCGGCAACGATACGACGCCGATCATCATGCTGACGGCAAAGGGAGAGGACGTCGATCGCATAGTCGGCCTGGAAATGGGCGCCGACGACTACTTGCCGAAGCCGTTTAACCCGCGCGAGTTGCTCGCACGCATCAACGCCGTTCTGCGTCGCCGTGGTCCGGACGACACGCCTGGTGCGCCGGCCAGTGACGGCAAGCCGATTGCATTCGGCGGCTTCGTGCTCGACTTGGTAACTCGCTCGTTGACCAAGGATGGCGAACCGGTGAATCTGACCACCGGAGAGTTCGCAGTGCTGAAGACGTTCGCGCGCTATCCGCGGGTGCCGCTGTCGCGCGAGAAGCTGATGGAAATGGCGCGCGGGCGCGAATACGAGGCATTTGATCGTAGCCTCGACGTGCAGATTTCGCGCCTGCGCAAACTGGTGGAGCCCGATCCGTCGAAGCCGCGTTATATCCAGACCGTGTGGGGGCTCGGCTACGTCTTCATTCCCGACGGGGAAGGTTGATTCGATTGCGCTCGCCGTCGCTGTTCTGGCGCACCCTGCTGCTGGTGTTGTTGCTGATCATCGCGAGCCTGGCAGCGTGGCTGCAGAGTTATCGCGTGCTGGAACGTGGGCCGCGCG
>JBGSWY010000513.1:0-4400 GCA_041751715.1 Burkholderiaceae bacterium | reverse complement strand
ACACCGGCTTCGGCTTGCCAGATACCGTGCACACCCAGCAAGGTGGAGCCGACGACGACGTTGCGTTCACGCTCGAAAACATCGTTCCAGAAAATGACATTGACCGGCCCGGTTTCATCTTCGAGAGTGACGAATACCGAGCCTTTGGCCGTTTGCGGCCGCTGCCGATGAGTGACGATGCCGCATGCGCGCGTGAGTCGGCCGCTTGGAGTGGCCTGCAGCTCGAGCGAGGTTTTAATCTTCATCTGTGTCAGCCGCGGCCGCAGCAAAGCGAGCGGATGACGGCCGAGCGTCAGGCCGAGCCGCTGATAGTCGGCGACGATATCCGCCCCTTCGGTGGGCGCCGTGAGCTCGATGCGCTGCTCGGGAAAGCGCGCCGATTTAAGCATCTCGGTGCGGCGCGTCTCGACACCCAGCGCTTCCCAGTGCGCCTGATGGCGGTGACCAGCCAGGCTTGCCAACGAGCCGCTGGCGGCGAGCGCTTCGAGCTCGAGTGAATTCAATTTCGCCCGCATCGCCAGATCTTCGACGCTGTCGAAATCGCGCTCGGTTCGGGCACCGACGACGCGCTTGATTGACGCTTCGGCGAGGCCACCGATCCGATTCAAGCCAAGCCGCACCGCATGCAGGCCGGCTTCACTCGCCGATGATTCGAGCGTCGACTCGACCTGGCTCAGCGTCACGTCGACCGCGCGCACTTCGACCTGGTGTCGGCGCGCGTCCTGCACCAGTTGCGCCGGCGCATAAAAACCCATCGGCTGGCTGTTCAGCAGCCCGGCCAGGAATGCATCGGGATGATGCCGCTTGATCCAGCACGACACATATGCGAGCAATGCAAAGCTCGCCGCGTGGCTCTCCGGAAATCCGTATTCGCCGAACCCTTCGATCTGCTTGAAAATGCGCTCGGCATATTCGAGCGCATATCCCTTGGCGGTCATGCGCGAAATCAGCCGCTCCTTGTGCGGCCCGAGCCCGCCTTTGCGTTTCCACGCCGCCATCGAGCGGCGCAACTGATCGGCCTCGCCCGGCGTGTAATCGGCGGCGACGATCGCCAGCTGCATCACCTGCTCCTGAAAGATCGGCACGCCGAGCGTTCGTTCGAGCACCGATTCGATTTCCTTGCTCGGATATTCAACGTCTTCCTTGCCGTCACGCCGCCGCAGATACGGATGCACCATGCCGCCCTGAATCGGACCCGGCCGCACGATCGCGACTTCGACCACCAGGTCGTAGTAGCGGCGCGGTTTAAGCCGCGGCAGCATCGTCATCTGCGCACGCGATTCGATCTGGAACGTGCCGATCGTGTCGGCGGCGCAGATCATGTCGTAGGTTGGCGTGTCGTCATCGGCGATGTCACCCATCGCAAACGGCCGGCCGAGCTTCTGCGCGATGAACTCGAGCGAGCGGCGAATCGCAGAGAGCATGCCGAGCGCCAGCACGTCGACCTTCAGCAGCCCAAGCGATTCGAGATCGTCCTTGTCCCACTGGATCACGGAGCGATCTTCCATCGCCGCGTTTTCGATCGGCACCAGGCGCGACAGCTTGTCGCGCGCAATCACGAAGCCGCCGACATGCTGCGATAGGTGCCGCGGAAATCCGCGCAGATCGCCTGCGATCGCGAGCCACTGGGCCACGGCCAGGCTGTCGGGATCGAACCCCGCTTCGATCATTCCCTGCGCGTGGCGCTGCCCGCTATCCCACCACTGATGGTTCTTCGCCACCTGGTCGATGCGCTGCAGATCGAAGCCGAGCGCCTTGCCGACATCGCGCAACACGCTGCGCGAGCGATAGCAGATGACGGTAGCAGCCAGTGCCGCGCGGTCTCGACCGTATTTGCCGTAGATATATTGAATGACTTCTTCGCGCCGCTGATGCTCGAAATCAACGTCGATATCCGGCGGCTCGTTGCGCTCGCGGCTGATGAAGCGCTCGAACAGCACGTTGCAGCGGCGCGGATCGACTTCGGTAATGCGCAGGCAGTAACACACCACCGAGTTGGCAGCCGAGCCGCGACCCTGGCACAGAATCCCGCGCGAGCGCGCGAAGCGAACCACATCCTCGATCGTCAGAAAAAATGCTTCGTATTTGAGCTCGGCAATCAGCGCGAGCTCTTTTTCGATCTGCGCACGCACCGCAGGCGGAACACCTGCAGGAAATCTGTACGCGACGCCGGCTTCGGTCAGCGCACGCAGATGGCTGGTTGCCGTCTCGCCCGCCGGCACGATCTCTTGCGGATACTCGTAACGCAGTTCGTTCAGCGAAAACCGGCAGCGCGCGGCGATCTTCAGCGTCTCATCGAGCCATTCAGGCGCATACAGTTGCGACAGCCGCACGCGTGGCCGCAGGTACTGCTCGGCATTCGATGCCAGCGCGAAGCCGCATTCAGCGACTGGTTTTCCGAGCCGGATCGCCGCTGCTACATCGAGCACCGGCTTGCGTGAGCGCAAATGCATATGAACGTCACCGGCAGCTACCAGCGGCACACCGGTGAGGTTTCCGACGCGCTCGATGCGCTCGATCAGCGGACCATCGGTCGCGCGCAGCAGATTTTCCACTGCAATCCATGCGCGATCGGGAAACCAGGTCTTCAGCCACATCGCCTGGCCGAACAGTTGCTCGAACGGAGCGTCGCCCGAAGCAATCAGCAGTGCGAGGCAGCCGGGCAGCCCTTGCAGGTGCGCATGCGCACCTGCCTTGCCCTCGAGATCCGACACATACGCGAGATAGCTGCCTTTATCGGTGCGCGTGCGCGCCAGCGTGATGAACTCCGACAGATTGCCGTATGCGGTACGGTCGGTTGCCAGCAGCACCAGCTTTGCATACGGCTCGCCGCCGGCCGTGGCCAGCTTCACTTCTGTGCCGACGATCAGATGCAGGCCGCGCTCCCTGGCCTCAACGTGCGCGCGAACCACGCCGGCGACCGAGCACTCATCGGTGATCGCCAACGCCGCGTAGCCGAGCGCTGCAGCGCGCTCGACCAGTTCTTCGCCGTGCGAAGCACCGCGCAGAAAACTGAAGTTGGTTACGCAGTGCAACTCGGCATAGCCGGGCAGGCTATTCGCGTTCATCCGAATTTTCCCTGCAGATACCAGCGGTGACGCTGCGATGGGTCGGCAACGCGCGGCCGGAAAATCCATACCAGTGCGTGCTGCTCATCACGCGCAATGAAGTAATCGCGTTCGGCCCACTGCCCATCCCACCAGCCACTTTCGATGCGTTCCGGGCCGGACAGAATCGTCAACGGCGTGCCATAGACCGGGCGATGCTGATGTTCGGTCAGCGGTATTGGATTAGTCAGCAGCCAGAATGGGCGCAGTGGTGTGCAGCTGCTATCAAAAGGGTGCGTCGCTCCGGAGCGCTCAACGGGCACTTCGCGAAATGAATGCTCGGGCCGGTGATCATCGACCGGCTCGATACGCATCACCGCTCCCGGCCCAAGGCGCGCCTGCAGCCGCTCGATCAGGCGCAGCAACCCCTGATGCTCGCCGCGCGCGGTGGCAAACAACTCGCCGTGCCCGTGCAGCGGCTCCACTGGCACCACGTGTTCGCACCGCAGACACAGCTCGTACACCGGCGCGGCCAGTTGCGTACGTTCAAGCAGCTCGCGCAGCAGCGACGTCATCCGTTCTTCGTCATGGGATGCGTCGGCCAGATGCACGGTGAGCTTTGACGGATCGCGATCCTCGTGCACGAGAGTGAACTCGATCTCGCGCGTGGCCGCGTGGCGCGCCGCCAGCCAACCGGCCATCTGCACGATCATCCGGCGCGCTGCGAACAACAGCGCTTCGGCGTGATCGACGCGTGCCAGCAGTTCGAGCTTCGCTTCGAATACCGGCGGCGCCACGAACCACACGCGCGGATCGGGCTTGCGGCCCAATGCACGATCGAGCTCGTCCAGCAGACGCGCCGAAAACCGCCGCGCAATGCCGCTGCGAGGAAGCTGCCGCAAGTCTGCGATCCGCGTCACGCCGATGCCGCGCAGAGCATCCCAATGCGGCTGGCTTGGACCGAGCATCCATGCCGGAAGGTTGGACAGCACCGACGCCAGCTGACTGACTTGCATCACTTGCGGCACTTCATCGTCACGCGCCGCACGCGCCAGCATCCAGGCCGCCTGCGGCACCGGCGCCAGCGCCAGCTTGGCGGCGTGCCCTTGCTGAGTGAGACCGTAACGCAGCTTCTTGACTATATGAGAATGGCCGCTGAACAGCTTCACGCTGCCGGAAATTTCGAGCAAGAATCCGCACGCAACATCCGCGTCGGTTTCATCGCGCGGCGCAACCAGCGCGACATTCGGCGTAAAGCGCTGCGCCCACGCGGCGATCGCGCGCAGCGCCAGATTTTCCTGCGCGACCTCACGCTGCCTGATATGCAGGTACGGGCAAATCCCCAGCGCGGTC
>JBGSWY010000512.1:0-3743 GCA_041751715.1 Burkholderiaceae bacterium | reverse complement strand
GCCCAGTTGCCGTCGAGCGTCGCCGCTGCACTGGTCGAACGCAAGGGACCCTGCGCCCCGTATCTGGCGCTTGCCGAGGCGATCGAACGCAACGATCCGGTGACGAGCCGAAAGCAGCGCGAAGCGCTCGACATTTCACTGCTCGATTGCAACGTCGCGTTATTGCGCGCGCTGTCTGCGGCGCAAACGACGCACTCGCGAGAGGATCGCGTAGCAGCCTGACGCGCGACGCGGTGTCGCGTCGCTATAATTCGCGTGCGGTTTGCCCGATGCAACGCGCATGGGCGAATGCACTTCCCCCCACGATGACTTCAGACGCGACGTTTCTAGCGCTGCCCGGGCCGAGCGCGCTTTCATCATTTCGCGCCGGGCAGTTGCTTGCGAGGATCCGCACAGTTGACGCCGACGCCCAAGCCGTCAGTGCGCGGTTCATTCACTTCGTGCATGCGCAAGCCACCTTACTGGCGGAAGAACGCGCGAGGCTTGACGCGCTGCTGTCGTACGGCGAAGCCGTGCCAGCTGACGACGCAGGCAATGGCGGCGCTTCGTTCCTGATCGTTCCTCGGCTTGGAACGATTTCGCCGTGGGCCAGCAAGGCCACCGATATCGCGCATAACACCGGGCTGACAGCGGTTCAGCGCATCGAGCGCGGCACGCTCTATCACGTTGCTTGCGGGCGGTCGTCCAGCGGACGCGACTCCTCGCGCATCGCTGCCATCCTGCACGACCGCATGACCGAGAGCGTGATCGATCCCGCGACCGATCCAGCCCTTCTGTTTCGCGAACTCGAGAGCAAACCGATGCAGACGGTGCCGATGCTCGCGCACGGGCGCGGCGCACTGGCGCAGGCCAACGCCGAGATGGGTCTCGCGCTGTCGGAGGACGAAATCGACTACCTGCTCGAGGCATTCGGCCGAATGGGGCGTGACCCGACCGATGTCGAGCTGATGATGTTCGCGCAGGCCAACTCGGAGCACTGCCGGCACAAGATTTTCAATGCAGCCTGGACGATCGACGGCGAGCGCAAGGACACGACGCTGTTTGACATGATTCGAGCTACGCATCGCGGAGCGCCCCAAGGCACGGTGGTCGCCTACAGCGACAACGCCGCGGTGCTCGAGGGCCGCACCGTCTCGCGCTTTTATCCGCGCAGCGATCATCCTGCCGGCGCCGTCGGTGTCGACTACGCGCCGCGCGATGAACTGACACACACGGTATTCAAGGTCGAGACGCACAATCATCCGACAGCGATCTCGCCGTTTCCCGGCGCATCGACCGGCGCCGGCGGTGAAATCCGCGATGAAGGCGCTACCGGACGCGGCGCAAAGCCGAAGGCCGGGCTGTGCGGCTTTTCGGTTTCGCATCTGCGCATTCCGGATATGCGACACGCGTGGGAGGACGATTTCGGATTCCCTGCTCGAATTGCCGATGCGCTGTCGATCATGATCGAAGGCCCGATCGGCGCGGCAGCATTCAACAACGAGTTTGGCCGCACGAATCTGCTCGGCTACTTTCGCAGCTACGAACAAAACGTCGGGGGCCAGCGTTACGGCTATCACAAGCCGATCATGATCGCCGGCGGCGTCGGCAACATCCGCGACGATCAGGTGCACAAGCACGACCTGCCGCCCGGCACGCTGCTGATACAGCTTGGCGGGCCCGGTATGCGCATAGGACTCGGCGGTGGTGCCGCCTCGAGTATGGGCGCGGGGACCAACACCGAGCAGCTCGATTTCGACTCGGTTCAGCGCGGCAATCCGGAGATACAGCGGCGCGCACAGGAGGTCATCGATCGCTGCTGGGCGTTCGGCGCCGACAATCCGGTGCTGTCGATTCACGATGTCGGCGCCGGCGGCCTGTCCAACGCGATGCCGGAACTGGCCGATCAATCGAAACGCGGTGCCCGCTTTACGCTGAACAGGGTCCCGGTCGAAGAAAGCGGCATGAGTCCGCTGGAGATCTGGTGCAACGAGTCACAGGAGCGCTATGCGTTGGCGATTGCACCCGATCGGCTAGCAGCGTTCGACTGGCTGGCGAAGCGCGAGCGCTGTCCGTACGCGGTGATCGGACGCATATCCGATGATGCCAACCTGATCGTCGAAGGTGCGGATGATGCGCACGCCGTTGACATGCCGATGGCCGTGCTGCTCGGCAAGCCCCCGCGCATGCACCGCGACGTGCGCCGAGTCGATCGATCGTTGCCGGCTTTCGAGACCGCCGGCCTGGTGCTCGAACAATGCGCGCTCGATGTGCTGCGGCACCCGACGGTGGCCAGCAAATCGTTCCTGATCACGATCGGCGATCGAACTGTCGGCGGATTGAACTCGCGCGATTCGATGGTCGGCCCATGGCAGGTGCCGGTGGCCGACTGCGCAGTGACGACCATCAGCTTCGAAGGCTATGCCGGCGAGGCGATGGCGATCGGTGAGCGCACTCCGCTGGCGGTGATTGATGCGGCCGCGGCGTCGCGCATCGCGATCGGCGAGGCGATCACCAATATCGCCGCCGCCGACATCAAGCTGGAGCGCGTGAAAATCTCCGCCAACTGGATGGCCGCGTGCAGCGTGCCGGGCGAAGACGCACGGCTGTTCGGCGCGGTGCAGGCAGCGAGCGAGTTGTGCCAGGCGCTCGGTATCAGCGTGCCGGTCGGCAAGGATTCGTTATCGATGAAGACCGCGTGGCGCGACGGCAATGTTGACAAGACCGTGGTAGCCCCGGTGTCGCTGATTGCGAGCGCCGCCGCTCCGGTCGACGACGTGCGCCGTTCGCTGACCCCGCAGCTTGCCGCCGAAGTCGACACGCTGCTGATATCGATCGATCTCGGCGGCGGGCGCAACCGGATGGGCGGATCGATCCTGGCGCAGGTCACGCAGCAGATCGGCAACGACTGTCCCGATCTTGAGCAACCGGAGCAGCTTGCCGCGCTGGTCCGCGTGGTGCGGCAGTTACAGAGCGAAGACAGGCTGCTCGCGTATCACGATCGGTCGGATGGGGGCCTGTTTGCAACGCTGGCCGAGATGGCATTCGCCGGGCACACCGGCATCAGTATCAACCTGGACGTACTCGCCGTTGATCCTGTGGCGCAGGACTGGGGGGATTTCAAGATCCGCGCGGAACAGGTCAGCGTACGGCGCAACGAGCTGGTGCTGCGAGCCCTGTTCAGCGAAGAACTCGGCGCTGTCCTGCAAGTACGGGAGCGCGATAAGAGCGGCGTGATGGACGCGCTGCGCGCCGCCGGCCTCGGCCCGGTTAGCCAGATCATCGGCAAGCCCAACTCGAACGACCTCGTCGAATTCTGGTGCGACGCCAAGGCGGTGTTTTCGAAGCCGCGCGCGGACCTGCAGCGCGTATGGAGCGAGACATCGTGGCGGATTGCACGCTTGCGCGACAACCCCCAATGCACCGATCAGGAATATGCACGCGCCGGCGATCCCGACGATCGCGGGTTGTCGATGCGGTTGACCTTCGACGCCGTGGAAGATGTCGCCGCACCGTTCATCAGCGCCGGTAACCGGCCGCGAGTCGCGATCCTGCGCGAACAAGGCGTCAACAGCCAGACCGAGATGGCATACGCGTTTTACCGTGCCGGCTTCGCAGCGGTCGACGTGCACATGACCGATCTGATCGAAGGCCGTCAGTCGTTGACTGATTTCAAGGGCATGGTCGCGTGCGGCGGGTTTTCGTACGGCGACGTACTGGGAGCAGGGGGCGGGTGGGCGAAGACGATTCTGCACAACCCGAAG
>JBGSWY010000511.1:0-4849 GCA_041751715.1 Burkholderiaceae bacterium | reverse complement strand
CCCTCGCGGAATAAGTAAACGTCCTGCTCACCAAGCAAGGCTTTGATCTCCCAGAGCCGGATCTTGTGGACGACCGCCAGCGCACCTGCTCGCTAATCGCTATCCGACATTGAGATTTTACGCGCCATCGCAACATGTCGTGCCAGCAGGCGCGTATATCGCGCCGGTGGTGATCGCACAATCGATTCTCCAGTGGCTGTTCTCAGCTACGACATGAGTTTCGGGCTGAGGCGGACCCTTGACCTTCCCTGGATAGGCGTGCCCACGATGCGCCGACCGACCAGGGCAACTTGTCCTGCAGGTCCGAGCTGCGTCTCTTCGTGTAACACGCGGCGAAGAAACCTCGCCGCAGCCAGAGTGGCCGGCAGTGTCGGAATCAGATAGCGGTATGAATACGGAACCCGCGACGCTTCTTCGATGTTGAAGTGTCGGGCGATGTAGCGGTTCATCGCAGCTACTGAATGCACTTCACGAGTGTGGTGATGCGCCCATGCGGCTGCAGGATCGTCTGAACTGATCAACTCGCTTATGAATGCACTCGCGCCGGCGTTTATGAGCGGTTGATTTCGTAAGACGTCGATGAACCAAGCGATCGTCGGCTCGTTAACGGCGTCGAATGCAAAGTCTTCGACGAGTAGTTTTCCTCTCGGCTGGAGCATATCTCGTGCCTTTTGCACTGCTCGCTGCAAGTCACCGATGTGATGCAAAGAGCGCGTAAACGCGATAGCGTCGACCAGTGCACTTTCGAATTCCGGCCAGGTTGCTCGAATGACCGGGGCACCGCGCGCTTTCGCCTGGCGACGGCCTCACCATCCGCATCCAGTCCAACTACGCGATGACCTCGATCTTGAAGTGCCAGCGCTACGCGCCCTTCACCGCAGCCGACTTCGATCAGTTGCGCTGCGCGAGGAAGATGCGCCGTGAGAAAAGCCAGCGTTTCGGCGGTTGCAACATCGGCCGGTTCGTTCATTGCGCTCGATACCCATATTGCGCGGCGGTCTGGCGCAGCGCCTGCCATACGTCTCGCGCAAAGCTGCGCGCGACCATGATGATGAAGGTCGGCGTGTCGTCGGGTTTGTAGAGCAGCGCGTTGACTCGGCCGAATAGGCTTTGCGCGCAATCGCCGGCGCGGAACGTTCGCTGATGCAGATCGAGCGGACAGCCGTCGGCCAATACCGAGGCGGCGTGCTCTCCCGCTATTTGATACGCAACGCGGCTTGCCGATAGATCGAACAGCGCGCCGCCGGCTCGATTCAGCGCGTCGCGTTTGTGGGTGAAATCGGCCAGCGGCGATTCGGGCCTGTGAGCAACGAGTAACCACGAGCGCGGGCCGAGCCAGAATGCTGTCAGCGCATCGCTGCGTACGGTCGTGTTTGGTGCGGTCGGCAGTGATGTCGCGAACTGTAACGACACTTGATCCGTGAAATCCGCGCGCGACGCGTTGCCTTGCACGTTCCACGCAGCGGCGATCGGCACCTCGGTGAGTGTGATCGGATCAGACACGCAGCCGCTCGCCTTCGGGATCGATGAACACCGGCGAGCCGACCTCAACTCGCACCCTTGCATTGACCAGCGGCGATACCGCCCACACCGTTTCCCCATGCCGCGCGCGACCGTCGGCGAGCAGCGCAAGCGCGATCCATGCATCGAGGTTGGGAGAAAAGCACCACGATGTCACGTGGCCCAGCATCGGGTTTGGTGCTGCATGATCGGGATCGGCAACGAGCTTCGCCGCGCGCGGCATTGGCGCGCCATCGAGCGCGGTCAGCCCGACCAGTTGCCAGCGATCCGGCGCCGTCAACGCCGAACGATTCAGCAGCGGTTTTCCGATGCACCACTTTTTCGCGTTGACGAGCTTGCCCATGCCGAGATCGTCGGCAGTCGTGCGCCCATCGCCTTCGGCGCCGATCACGACATGGCCTTTCTCGATGCGCAGCGTGCTCATCGCTTCGGTGCCGTACGGCATCAAGCCGAATTCTTCGCCCGCTTCGATGACGGCTTCCCACATTGCGCGGCCGCGATCGGCCGGCACGTGAATCTCATACGCCATCTCGCCCGAATAGCTCATCCTGAAAAGCCGCGCGGGGATCGGCTCGCCGACGGAGCGAACGTTGCACGTGCCGACCGCGAGAAACGGGAATGCCTCGTTCGAGACGTCGATATCGACCAGCTTGGCGAGCACCTTGCGCGAGTTCGGGCCCGACAGTGCCGCCGCGGTCCACTGCTCGGTCACCGACGTTGCGAACACGTCGAGCTCGGGCCACTCGGCCTGTAGCAGATACTCCAGCTGCTGCATAACCTTGACCGCGTTGACCGTCGTGGTCGTCATCAGGTAGTGCGTGTCTGACAGCCGCGACGTGGTGCCGTCGTCCATCACGATGCCGTCTTCGCGCAGCATCACGCCGTAGCGGCAGCGGCCGACCGCGAGCGTGTCCCACTTGTTGATGTAGACGCGATTCAGCAGCTCGGCGACATCGCGCCCCTGCAGTTCGATCTTGCCGAGTGTGGACACATCGACCACGCCGACATGGTTGCGCACGTTGCGCGCTTCGCGATTCGCCGCATCGTCTTCCGATTCGCCCGAGCGCGGATACGAATGTGGCCGCTTCCAGAGCCCAGCGTTTACAAACCGGGCCCCGCGCGTCGCGTGCCAGTCGTGGATCGACGAATAACGAGTCGGCTCGACATGCGCGCCGACTTCGTGACCCGGAATCGCGCCGAGTGTGACCGGCGTGTACGGCGGTCTGAACGTGGTTGTGCCGACTCTCGGAATGGGCACGTCGAGCAGTTGCGCCATCACTGCGAGGCCGACGATGTTGCTGGTCTTGCCCTGATCGGTTCCCATACCGAGTGTGGTGTAGCGCTTCAGATGCTCGATCGACTGGTAGTTCTCGCGCGCTGCGAGCGCGATGTCATTCACGGTCACGTCGTTCTGCAGGTCGACGAAACATTTGTCGGACTTGCTGCGCGCGCGAACCGACCACGTCGGGCGCAACGGCGATCTTGCGTGCCGCTTCGCATGCGGCGGCTCGAGGACTGGCGCTGACAATCCAGCACGAGTCGACGCCGCCACGCCGGCGTTGTGTGCTTCGATCAACGCCGCGGCCAGGTCGAAGCAACCGTTGGCTGCACCCGCCGGGAATATCGGCTGCGACGAGGCTTCCGGAACGAATGCCGCGATCGCATCGTCGTAGCGCAATTTGCCGCGCGCTTGCGAGAACAGATGCACGGCGGGGCTCCAGCCGCCAGAGACGGCGACCAGATCGCATTCGATGGTTTGCGCAGGGCCGCCTGCGAGAGGTGCCACATCGATTGATTCAACGTGCTGTTTGCCGGCCGCAGCCAAGATCTCCGCGTCGTTGAAGACTGGGATTCGGTTTGCAATCAAGCGCGAAAGTGGCGAGGATGGTCGCGCGTCGACAATCGCGCGCACCTGCACACCTGCAGCCTGCAAAGCGAGCGCGTCGGCGAGCGCGCCATCGTTGTTGGCAAAGATCACAGCGCGCGAGCCCGGCCGCACGCCGTAGCGCTTGACGTACGTGCGTGCCGCGCCGGCGAGCATCGTGCCAGGCAGGTCATTGTTGGCATATGCGATCGGCCGCTCGATCGCGCCGCTTGCGAGCACGACGGCTTTGGCGCGGATCTTCCATACACGCTGCCGGGGCAAGTGCGCCGGCGCCGTAGTGAAGTGATCCGTGACGCGTTCGACTGCGCCGACCAAGTTGCCGTCGTAGTAGCCGAACGCGGTCGTGCGCGGCAGCAGCGTCACGTCGAAGCGGTCTCTGAGCTCGCGCACTGTTTTTTCTGCGATCCATTCACTCTCCGGTCGATTATCGATTTCGGCATCGAACGATCCGCCGCCCCACCAATGATTTTCGTTGCAGACGATGACGCGCGCGCGCGCATGCGCTGCAGCCCGAGCTGACGCAAGTCCAGTCGCGCCGCCGCCGATCACCAGCACATCGCAATGCGCGTATCGATGTTCGTACTGGTCGGGGTCGGGTTCGCTTGCCGAGCGCCCCATGCCTGCGGCACGGCGAATCGCGTGTTCATACCTCAGCCACCATTTGGGCGTCGGTGGCCACATGAAGGTCTTGTAGTAGAAACCTGCCGGGATCAGGCGCGACACCGCGTTGTTGATGGCGCCGATGTCGAAACGCACCGATGGCCAGCAGTTCTGGCTCGACGCGATGAGACCGTCGTACAGCTCCTGCGTAGTGGCGCGCACGTTCGGTTCGGTGCGTGCGCCACGAGCCAGTTGCACCATCGCATTCGGCTCTTCTGCGCCCGCGCTGAAGATGCCGCGCGGACGGTGGTACTTGAAGCTGCGCGCCACCAGGTGCACGCCGTTGGCCAGCAGTGCCGAAGCGAGCGTGTCGCCAGCGTAGCCCTGATACGCAACGCCGTCGTATTCGAACGAGAGCGGCCGACTGCGATCGACGATGCCACCCGCTTGCAGACGGAACGGCTCTGTCACGATCCAAGTTCCTCGTCGATGCGCGCACTGGCAAGGATGTCATGCTTGCGCGTGTCGCGTCGAACCTTGAACCATGTTCGGCAGCCGGCGCTGTGCAGCCACAGCTCGGCGTGCGGGCCACACGGGTTGTCGCGCAGGTAAACGTACTCGAACCACGCGGCTTCGGGTGCATCGATGGCAGGCCGCTTGAGTGTTGCGTCGCCGCCGTAGGTGAACTCGATTTGATTGCGCGGGCCGCAGTAGGGGCACGGGATCAGCAGCATCGCGATGCTCGCGGATTAGTAGGCTCTGTCATTCCCGCGTAGGCGGGAATCCAGCACTCCGCCACGAAAGACGCTGGGTCCCCGCTTTCGCGGGGACGACACGACGTTC
>JBGSWY010000510.1:0-2360 GCA_041751715.1 Burkholderiaceae bacterium | reverse complement strand
CGTGCGCTCGGCACCCCGAAATTGCTGCCGGCGGACGAGATGGACCGGGTGCTCGAACGGTTTAAAGACTACGGTTGAACAGCCGGCGCGCAGCCCGTATTCGTTGCGTCCGCGCACGACCCTGCTGCCGCTTGTCGGGCTCCGCTGCACGTGCGGTGCTGCACCGCATATTGTGGGTATATTCATCGGGCAAACCCCCACAGGAGCTTCGGCTGCATCGGGAATGTCCCCGCAAAGTTCGTCCTATCCGTCGTCAGGAGAGAGCGTCGGCCGCTTTCGCGGCTCGGTGCGCGCGACATTGTGGCCAACCCGTTCGCTGACAGGTAACGAACGCTGGTTTGACGAGCTTTATCTGTGGACCGAAGGCGGCGGGGCCTCGACCACGGAGCGTGCCGGCATACAGGTGCACGCGTTGCGCGATGCATTCGACTGGCTCGCCTACGACCTGATCGACCGCGTCGGCGTCACGGTGTCATTTGGCACGATCGAGCGTTCGCTCGATCCGCTGACCGAGTTGTTCGAGAAAAACCTCCTGTTTGCGCATCGAATGTTCGTCATGCTGCGCGGAGCACCGCAGCGGTTACGGTCGCGCTACCGGCTGCGCGCGTTTGCCGACATGCTGCGCGTCTGGCAGTTTCCGGTCGGCTACCGCCTGTCGGCCCCCCGCGTCAGCATGGAGTTGGCCGGCATCGATCTGGTCCAGCCGATCTTTGCCAAGGTACTGGCAACGACTTCGGCGCGCGCCGACGCCTGGAACGACCTGGCGCTGGAGGTTCGCGCGTTATCGCTCGATACCAAGAGCACGATCGTTGGCGCGATCGAAACGCGTCAGCAGCAACAATCTGCCAGCCGTGTCGGCTTCGAACTCGGTCAAGGCCGCGCGATCCGCATGCCTTATCCGCCGCCCATACTGCCCATACGCAGTTAGGGGCCTCCCCGCGACCGGGGATTTAGCAGAGAATCGGCTTTCACTGTGCGCGGCGCGATTCCAACATTGATGGCAAGCAACAACGTGAGGCCCGAGCAACTCGGCAGCCACCAGGTCGAACTTGACCCGACCGTCGATTCTCTGAGTCGCTTCGGCTCGCGCGTGCGCGCACTGGTGTGGCCCACCCGAACCCTGGTTGGGTCGCAGCGCTGGTTCGATGAGCTGTATGTCTGGACCGCCGACTTCGAGCCCGACCGATCGCTGCGTTCACAGATCCAGCTCGCAGCGATGGAACATGCGTTTTCGATGCTCGAACACGAACGGGTCGAGCGCGTCGCTGTCACGATCTCATTCGGCTCGATCGAGCGCTCGCTCGAAGCGTTTGCCAACGTGCTGGAAACACACCGGCTCACCGCGCATCGATTGTCGGTGCTGTTGCGCGGCGCGATGGAGCGCCTGCGCTGGCCGTATCGGGTACGCGAGTTTGCCGATCTGCTGCGCTCATATCAGATCCCGGTGGGATATCGATTCGCCGAGCCGCGTCCCAGCATGGAAATGGCGGCGATCGACTTCGTCGCGCCGGATTTCGCGAAGATGCTGGCGCCGATCAGCTCGCGCGAAGAAACGTGGCAGGAGATGTCGCGCGAAGTCAATGCGCTTGGGCTGACGCGCGAAACATTCGTACTGGCCGGCATCGAGCGCGAAGAACAATTGAATCTGGCGCGCAACACGGGCTTTGTATTGGGACAGGGACGCGCACTGAAAAAGCCGTACTTTCCGCCGCGCGTCTTGCGGCCTCGGTAACTCCGTTAGTTCACCCGCACGCGGAACCGCGCTTCGAAGTTCGGATTGTTGCCGCCGCTGGCAGCGGAAAACACGCCCTTCGGATTGATGCGGACGCAGGTGACCAGGGCATCGAAGCCGTCGATGTCCGGTACCGGGATGTAGTTGGTAAACGGTGTGCAGCCGGTGTTTGAGAAAGACACATCGTCCGCCCCGCTGGCAAGACTGGCAAAGGCGTACGTCAATCCGCTCGAGGGTGTGCCGTTGACGAACGCGATGGGACCGGAGCCCGCGCCACCGAGATCGCCGACGAAGAGCCGCGTATTCACTGGAATCGGATCCACGATCAGCGTGGTGTTGTTGTCCGCCGTTCCGGCGCCGCTATTGGTCACCTGAATTGAGTAAGAAACCACCGCGCCGGGAATCGCCTTTGGCAGCGTCGTCCCGTTGACGGGATCGGACACCAGCAGCACGCTCTTGGCGACCGTGAACGACGGTAGTCCCACCATCAGCGTGGAGTTGGCGGCCACCGCGTTGCTTCCACCGCCGTTGACAGTCAACTCGCCGACCGGGATCGAGTTGGTGTAGATGCCTGCAACTGTTGCGGTGACATTGACGATGATCGTGCACGAACCGTTTGCTGGGATCG
>JBGSWY010000509.1:0-10965 GCA_041751715.1 Burkholderiaceae bacterium | reverse complement strand
CTTGTCGCGCCACTTGATCGCCAGCGTTTCTTCGTTAAAGCGCGCGCCGCCGCAGACGTCGCACAGCACCTTGACGTCAGGCAAAAAGCTCATCTCGATCGTACGTACGCCCTGGCCGTCGCAGGCGTCGCAGCGTCCGCCTGCGGTGTTGAAAGAGAAGCGGCTGGCGGTGTAGCCGCGCGTGCGTGCTTCGAGCGTGTCTGCGAACAGCCTGCGGATGGCATCCCAGAAGCCGACGTAGGTGGCAGCGCACGAGCGCGGCGTCTTGCCGATCGGAGCCTGGTCGACTTCGAGCACGCGATCGAGTTCACGCCAGCCTTCAACCGCGGTACAGCCTGTCCACGCTTCCTTTGCGTTACGTTGGCCGACGACGGTTTGCAGATTCACGAGCAGTACGTCGCGCGCCAGTGTCGACTTTCCGCTGCCCGACACTCCTGTTACTACGGTGAGTCGTGCGATTGGGAACGCGGCATCGACTGCCTGCAGGTTGTGCAGCCGGGCGCAGCGCACGGTGAGCTTCGCTGAGGATCGGCCGACAGCGCGGCGCGGATGCAGTGGATGCACCAGCGGCGATCGCAAAAAGCGGCCGGTGGTTGACTCCGGTGCTGCGATCAGATCGTCGACCGAGCCTTGCGCGACTACGCGGCCCCCGCGGACACCGGCGGCCGGGCCTATATCGATCAGGTGTTTCGCACGCCTGATCGTGTCTTCGTCGTGCTCGACCACGACCAGTGTGTTGCCCTTCGCTTCCAGCTTTTCGAGCGCATTCAGCAAAATGCGGTTATCGCGCGGATGCAATCCGATCGTCGGCTCGTCGAGGATGTAGGCGACGCCCTGCAGGTTGGAGCCGAGCTGCGCCGCCAGCCGGATGCGCTGCGCTTCGCCACCCGACAGTGTTGGCGCGGCGCGATCGAGCGCCAGATAGCCGAGGCCGACTTCCTCGAGGAACGACAAGCGCGAGCGGATTTCTGCGAGCGCGTCGCGCGCGATCGCCGCCTCGCGGCCGTTCAGCGTCAAGTGGTCGAAGAAGCCGCCGGCGTCGGCCACCGGAAGTTCGGCCAGCTCGGCGATCGATTTGCCGCCGAAACTCACTGCCAATGCCGCGGGGTTCAGGCGCTTGCCATGGCAACTCTCGCAGGGTGTTGTCTCGCCCTCGTACCACGCGTTCCACCAGACTTCCTCGCCGCTTTGTTCGGCATCGAAACCAGAGAGAGCAAGGCCAGTGCCGAAGCAGCCGGGACACCAGCCGTGTTTGGAGTTGTACGAGAACAGGCGCGGATCGGCTTCGGGAAACGATGTTCCGCACGACGGGCACGCACGTTTCGTCGAAAAACTCTTCTGCTCGAGCGCGGCGGTCCAGGCGCCGCCGTCGATCGCGTCTTTCAGTTTGCCGAGCGGCCACGCGATCGTGACGACGCCATGTCCGTGTTCGAGCGCGGTTGCGATCGCTCCGCGCAGTCGATCTTCGCTTTCCGGTTGCACGACGAAGTCCGCAACCGGCAATTCAATCGTATGTTCCTTGAAGCGTTCGATGCGCGGAAACTTTGCGGTCGGCAGAAAATGGCCGTCGACTCTCAGATGCGAGTGCCCGCGCGCGGCAGCCCACTTGGCGAGATCGGTGTACACACCCTTGCGGTTGACCACCAGCGGCGCAAAGACTCCGATGTGCAGCCCCTTCAGTTCCCGCATCACCTGCGCGACGATCGTGTCGAACGATTGCGGCGTCACCGCCACCTTGCAGTTCGGGCAGTGCTGCACGCCGAGCTTGACGTACAGCAGGCGCAGGAAGTGATATATCTCGGTCAGTGTCGCGACGGTCGATTTGCGGCCGCCGCGCGAGGTTCGCTGCTCGATTGCGACCGTCGGTGGAATGCCGTAGATCGCGTCCACATCGGGTCGCCCCGCCGGCTGCACGATCGAGCGCGCATAGGCATTAAGCGATTCCAGATAACGCCGCTGGCCTTCGTTGAACAAGATGTCGAACGCCAGCGTGGACTTGCCGGAACCGGAGACGCCGGTGATCACCGTAAACGTGTCACGCGGAATCGCGACGTCGATCGACTTCAGGTTGTGCTCGCGCGCATTGACGATCCTGATAAAAGAATCGGGGTCAGACCCCGATTTATAGACGGGGCGCGGTTCGTTAACTCCGGGTGCGCGGTTCGCAAGTGCCGCGCGATAGGTTTTCAGCTCGCGTCCGGTGCGCGAGCGCGAGTTCGCGATGACTTCGTCCGGGGTGCCGGCCGCCACGATTTCGCCGCCGCCGTCGCCGCCTTCCGGTCCGAGGTCGATCAACCAGTCTGCGGCGGAGATCACGTCGAGGTTGTGTTCGATCACGACCAGCGAGTGGCCGGCGGCGAGCAGCTTGCGTAATGCGCGCATCAGCTTGGCCACGTCGTCGAAGTGCAGGCCCGTGGTCGGCTCGTCGAACAGGAACAAGGTTCCGCGCGTGGGCGGCTTACCCTTGGTGGCTTCGGCCAGAAAGCCGGCGAGTTTCAGACGTTGCGCTTCGCCGCCCGATAACGTCGGCACCGGCTGGCCGAGCTTGACGTATTCAAGACCGACGTCGGCCAGTGGCGCCAGCACGCGCGCGACCTCCTTGTCCTCACTGAAAAATGCGAGAGCTTCGTTGACCGTCATTGCGAGCACATCGGCGATGTTGACCGCGCGCCCATGCCGCTCGACGATGACTTCCAGCGTTTCGGGGCGGAAGCGCTTGCCGTCGCAATCGGGACAGCGCAGGTACACGTCCGACAAGAACTGCATCTCGACGTGCTCAAAGCCGTTGCCGCCGCAGGTCGGGCAGCGGCCATCGCCGGAATTGAACGAGAACGTGCCGGCCGTGTAATTGCGCTCTTTCGCGAGCCGCGCTCTGGAGAAAATCGCGCGGATGCAATCGAAGGCGCCGACGTAACTGGCTGGATTCGAGCGCGTTGTCCTTCCGATCGGCGATTGATCGACGAAGGCGACATCGTCGAGCCAGTCATCGCCGAGCAGGCGGTCGAAGAGGCCCGGAGTCTCTGTGGACTTGCCTTTCGCCTTTGCCAGTGCCGGATACAAGACGTCCTGCATCAAGGTCGACTTGCCGCTGCCCGAAACACCGGTCACGCACACCAGACGCTTCAGCGGAACTTCTACATCGATCGCCTTCAGGTTGTGTTCGCGCGCGCCCTGCAGAATAAGCTTCGGAGCGTTCTCGGCGATCACCAGCGGCTGCGTGGCATCGACGTGCAATCGACCGCCGAGATAGCGACCCGTCAGTGTCGACGATTGCCGAAGCTCCTCCGGGGTGCCGTTAAACACGATCTCGCCGCCGCGCTCGCCGGGCCCAGGCCCCATGTCGAGCACTCGATCGGCCGCCAGCATCACCTGCGGATCGTGTTCGACGACCACCAGCGAATTACCGGCGTTGCGCAATCGATGCATGACTTCGACTACTCGATGCATGTCGCGCGGATGCAGCCCGATCGACGGCTCATCGAGCACGAACAGGGTGTTGACCAGCGACGTGCCCAGCGCGGTGGTCAGATTGATCCGCTGCACCTCGCCGCCGGACAGCGTGCGGCTCTGCCGATCGAGCGTCAGGTAACCGACGCCGACATCGACCAGAAACCTGAGCCGCGCGCGCAACTCGTCGAGCAGCATTTCGTTGGCCTGATCGAGCGGCGCAGGCAACTGGACACGATCGAAGAACGTCTTGACTCTTTCGATCGGCAGCAGCATCAGATCGTGCATCGAAAGTCCCGGCAGCGCCGCAAGCTGCGCGTCGCTCCAGGACGCACCTACCGGCTCGTAGCGCGCGTACTTGCCGTCGCTCGCGAGCGCTGCATCCGCTTCGTCGCTGCCGCCGGCTCTCCACAGCAATGCATCCGGCTTCAGCCGAGCGCCGCCGCAGGCCGGACACGGTGTGTACGAGCGATAGCGCGACAGCAGCACGCGGATGTGCATCTTGTACGCCTTGGTCTCGAGCCACGCGAAAAAGCGCTTGATGCCGTACCAGACGCCGGGCCACGATTTGTTCCAGCTCTTCCAGCCGGCGCCGCCGTCGATCACCCAGTGCTTCTGCTCCGGCGTCAGATCGCGATACGGCACATCGAGCGGAATGCGGTCATGCTCGGCCGACTTCTCCAAATCGCGCTGGCTTTCGATAAACGACTTCGACTGAAACGGCTTGATCGCGCCGCCGCGCAGTGTCTTGCGCTCGTCTGGAATCACCAGCCCGTAGTCAACGCCGATCACGCGCCCAAAGCCGCGGCATGTCTCGCACGCGCCGAGCGGCGAGTTGAACGAAAACGTGCTCGGGTGCGGCGTCGCGTAGTGAATGTCGCAATGCGGGCAATGCAAGTCACTGCTGTACCTGAATAAATCGGGGTCAGACCCCGATTTATATGCATCCACACAGCCGCCGCCGAGGCGTAGTGCGCGCTCCAGCGCTTCGATGACGCGCGAGCGCTCGACGTTTGCAACGCGAAAGCGGTCGGCGATCACGTCGAGCACCTTGCCGTCGCTTGTCGTTCGTTCGCTATGGATTCGCGTGTAGCCCTGCGCTTCCAAATGCGCGCGCACCTCGTGTTCGCTGAAATTTTTGGGCACAGCGATCGGAAAAGTCACGACAAGCGGATCGCCGGTGGCGCCTAGCCGGGCGACCAGGTCGGCGTAAATGATCTCCGCGTTGTCGCGCCGCACCGGCCGCGCGCAGCCGCGGCAAAACAGCCGCGCGCCACGCGCAAACAACAGCTTCAGGTGATCGTTCAGCTCGGTCATCGTGCCGACCGTGCTGCGCGACGTGCGTACCGGGTTGGTCTGGTCGATCGCGATCGCGGGCGGCACGCCGTCGATGCGATCAACCGCAGGGCGATCCATTCGATCGAGAAACTGCCTCGCGTACGGAGAGAATGTTTCGACGTAACGCCGCTGGCCCTCGGCATACAGCGTGTCGAAAACGAGCGAGCTCTTGCCCGAGCCTGATACGCCGGTCACGACGACCAGCTCTCCCGTCGGAATATCGAGATCGAGATTGCGAAGATTATTCTGGCGGGCGCCGCGAATGCGAATCGCCTTGCCCGCCAATTCGGACGTAGCAGACATCGTGTGGTGCAGGGAGAAACCGCCGGGAAGCGGTCTAGATGGAGGCGATCAGGCGGAAGTCTAGGCTATCGGCACGCAGCGCGCAGAGCGCCTGTCCGATGCAGGCAAGGGCGCGTTCAGCGTGCGACGATCAATCGAATCTGGCTTCCGGCGCGCCGCCCGCGTAGCGCACTTGCGCATCGAACTGGCGGGTGATGACGCCGGGCGTTGGTTCGCGGCCGCGCTCATCGCTGCGGTCAAAAATCATGTCGGCGCCCACTTGTGCACGAACCCAGCGCGGATACGAATACATGAAGCCCGAAATGTGGTCGATGATCAGCATCGAGCTTCCGCCCGGCAGCAATAACTGCGCTGCGGAGCCGGCAACATTGGCGCGCGGGATGATCAGCGCGCGCGCCATCGCGTAACCCTGGCGTTTGCATTCCGCGACGAGCGGCGTCGATGACCGCCTCACCCTGAGTCCGAACATGGGTGTATCGCCCATATATTCGGCCGAGCCGTTGACGATGCGGCACGCCATGCCTTCAACGGGACGGCCCTGTGCATCAACGGTCTGAAAATTGATGGATTGCGTGGCTTCGCCGGTGACAGTCGCACAGCCGCTGACACCCATGACGGCGAAAGCAGCGAGCAGGGCACGGACGAAGGGGAGACGCATGAACGCAAGATACAGGCGGAGGGTGGGAGCGATAAACAGTAACCGCCCCGCGAATACCCTGCATTCCAGCGTATGGACTAGCGGAAATGGCTAAAGATTCAGAATTCAGCGCACCAGGAATTTCTCCGCCAGACGCACCCAGTAAGTGGCTCCCAGGGGAATCAAGTCGTCATTGAAATCGTACGATGGGTTATGCAGCATGCAGGGGCCGAGGCCATGACCGGCGGCGCGATGGGTGCCATCGCCGTTGCCGATGAAGACGTATGCGCCGGGCCTGGCCTTCAGCATGAAAGCGAAATCCTCCGCGCTCATCGTCGGCTCGATGTTGCGCACCACATTGTCGGCGCCGACGATGTCGTCCATCACGGTCGCCGCAAACTCGGCCTCATGGTCATCGTTGACCGTCGGCGGATAGTTCCAGTGAAAATTGAATTTGCTCTCCGCTCCGTGGGCCGCGCACGTCATTTCAACAATTCGACGCATATGCGTTTCGACCAGCGCGGTAACGTCGTCGCTGAAGGTTCGCACCGTGCCGTTGATCTTCGCGCCCTCCGGAATCACGTTGGTCGCTTCGCCGGCCTGGATCATCGTTACCGACAGCACCGCGGAGTCAATCGGTTTCTTGGTGCGCGTGATGATGCCCTGCAGGCCGTTGACGATCTGCACTGCGATAAAGACGGGATCGATTCCCAGATGCGGCATCGCTGCGTGCGCGCCCTTGCCGATCACCTTGATTTCGAATTCGTTGCTCGATGCCATCGCCGGGCCGCCGGTCACGCCGAACTCGCCTACCTTGAGTCCCGGCCAGTTGTGCATGCCGAATATCGCTTCGCACTGAAAGCGCTCGAACAGGCCGTCGTCGATCATCTTCTGCGCGCCGGCGCCGCCTTCTTCGGCCGGCTGGAAAATGAAGTGCACCGCGCCGTCGAACGAACGCGCTTCGGCGAGGTACTTGGCGGCAGCGAGCAGCATCGCCGTGTGCCCATCGTGCCCGCACGCATGCATCTTGCCGGCGTGCGTCGAGCGATGCTCGAACTCGTTGGTCTCCTGAATCGGCAGTGCGTCCATATCGGCACGCAGCCCGACCGCGTGTTTCGATGTTCCGTTGCGCAGCGTGCCGACGACTCCCGTGCCGCCCAGGCCGCGCGTGACTTCGAGTCCCCACTCGGCCAGCCTGGCGGCCACGATCTCGCTGGTGCGCGCTTCTTCAAAACGCAACTCCGGATGAGCGTGCAGATCGCGCCGTATCTGCTGGATTTCGGCGCGGAATTGAACGACGCGATCGATCAGCTGCATGGACTTTCGCCGAGCCTGGAACGAGTGAGAGGTCAATGCTACCCGCACTAGAATGACTGAATGAACAAGCCTGCCGACATTCCAGCGACCGCCGTTCCGTCGCCCGCTTCGCTCGCAATGATCGACCGGCTGATCGGGTTTCCGACAGTCAGCCGCGATTCCAACCTCGGGCTGATCGAGTACGCGCGCGATGAGCTGGCGCGCTTCGGTGTGCGCTCGAACCTGATCTACGACTCGGCGCGCAACAAGGCGAACCTGTTCGCGACGCTGTCGGCCGAGCCGGATCGCATCAAGACCGGCGGCCTGGTGATCTCGGGCCATACGGACACGGTGCCGGTCGACGGCCAGGACTGGGCGAGCGACCCGTTTGTTGCCGATCATCGCGACGGACGCATCCATGGGCGCGGCAGCGCGGACATGAAGGGCTTCATCGCGATCGCGCTGGCAGCAGTGCCGCAGTTTCTTGCCAGGCAGGATGAAGTGCCGCTGCATCTGTCGTTGACGTACGACGAGGAAACGACATTCTTCGGTGTGCGCGATCTGCTCGCCGATTTGTCGGAGCGCGGCATTCGCCCGGCAGGATGCATCATCGGCGAGCCGACCGACATGCGAGCGATCGTGGCGCACAAGGGCAAGCGCGACCTCTGCTGCCGCGTGCGCGGTCGCGAGGCGCACTCGTCGTTGACTCCCGAAGGCGTCAATGCGATCGAGTTCGCAGCCAAGCTGGTGGCCTTCGTTCGCCAGATGGCCGACCGCCTGGCCCTCGAAGAGCCGCGCGACGCGCGCTTTGCAGTGCCGTACACCACATTGCAGACAGGCCTGATCAAGGGCGGAATCGCGGTCAACGTCGTCCCCCGAGATTGCGAGTTCACGTTCGAGATGCGCAACCTGCCGGCCACATCGACCGACGATCTGACGCACGAGATCATCGAATACGCGGAGCGCGAACTGGTGCCGAGCATGCGGCAGGTGGCCGGCAATGCCGGCATCACGTTCGAGCGCGGCATGGATCTGCCGGCGTTTGGCATTGCAGCGGAGCATCCGCTGGTGCGCTGGTCGCAACAGGTCGCGCGCAGTGCGCATTTGGGTGCCGGCGCAGTGGGCTTCGCCACCGAGGCAAGCCTGTTTTCGCGCGCCGGCATTCCCACGGTCGTGATCGGCCCCGGCAGCATCGATCAGGCGCATAAGCCCGATGAGTTCATCAGCTACGAGCAGGTCGCCGCTTGTGAAGCGTTTTTTTCACGCATCGTCGCCGAGCCGATGCCGCACAGGATGGAAGCTTGATGCACAGCACGTGGCGTGGGTCGTTGCCGGCGGCAGCCATGTTGATGGCGCTGGTGCATGTGGCTGCATGCCAGCGCAGCGAACCGACCGGACCGGTGCAAACACCACCGGCCAGAGTCGCCCCATCCCCGGCGTCGCCGTCAACGCACGCCGAAGCGCCGATGGCGGTGCCGGCACCGGCGGCGGCCGACTTACCCAACGTGACCGCGGCCGATCGTGCGCCGACCGTCGATCTTTCCGTCCCGCATACCGTAGCGCTCGCCGGGACTCCCGGGCTGTCATTCACGATTGCCGAAGCAACGATCGAGCCGCGCAGCCCCGAGTCGGTCCGGCTGATTTTGCTGGTTCGCATGCACAACAAGCAACCCGAGGCTGCCGGCTTCGCCGACGAAAACTTTCGCCTGCTGACGAAGGAGTCGGTGATTCATGCCAATGGCGGCCTGGGCGAAACGATCGATGCCAACAGCGATTCGATGCCGGAGCAGGTGCAGTTCGTCGTACCGCTGGGCTCGGCTCCGCGCGCATTGCAAATCGAATATGGTGGCCAGACCATCGAAGTGCCACTCGCGTTCAAATGAGTTCCGCTGAAACCGTCGTGCGCGCGGCGTGCCCGCACGATTGCCCGGATACGTGCGCGATGCTGGTCACGGTGCGCGAGGAACGGGGCCGGAAGGTCGCGATCAACGTGGCCGGAGATCCGACGCATCCGACCACCGCCGGCACGCTGTGCACCAAGGTCTCGCGTTATCTTGAACGGACCTATCACCCGGACCGAGTGCTGCATCCGCTGAAGCGCGTCGGCGCCAAGGGTGCGGGCTCATTCGCGCGCGTGTCGTGGGACGAAGCGTTGCGCGATATCGCGGCACGGCTGACGAGTATCGCCGCACGTGATCCGCAGCGCATCGTGCCCTACAGCTACGCCGGCACGATGGGCCTGGTACAGGGTGAAGGGATGGCGGCGCGCTTCTTTCACAAGCTCGGCGCGAGCTTTCTGGACCGCACGATCTGCGCCACTGCAGGTGGCGAAGCGTGGGCGTACACCCTCGGCATCAAGACCGGCACCGACATCGAGCAGTTTCAGAACAGCAAGCTGATCATCTTCTGGGGTTGCAATGCGATCGCGTCGAACCTGCATCTATGGAGCCGCGCGCAGGAGGCCAAGCGGCGCGGGGCGAAGCTGATCGCGATCGATCCGTACCGCTCGTTGACCGCGGAAAAATGCCAGCAGCACATCGCGTTGATGCCGGGCACCGATGCCGCGCTGGCGCTCGGTGTGATGCACGTGCTGATGCGCGAAGGCTGGCTTGATCGCGACTACATCGAGCGCTACACGCTCGGGTTCGATGCGCTGGCGGAGCGTGCCGCGCAGTTCGATCCGCCGCGCGTGGCGTCTATCTGCGGCATCGCGGCTGCAGAAGTCGAAGACCTCGCGCGCGTGTATTGGGAAACGCGGCCCGCGGTCATTCGTCTCAATTACGGCATGCAGCGCGCACGCGGCGGCGGCAATGCCGTACGCGCGATTGCGTGTTTGCCGGCGCTCGCAGGGCACTGGCGCGACCCTGCCGGCGGTGCGCTGCTATCGACCAGCGGTGTCTATCCGGTCGACTTCGAAGCGCTGCAACGCCCGGATCTGCTCGCAGGAAAAACGCCGCGCACCGTCAACATGTCGACCATCGGCCATGACTTGCAGCATGCCGATCCGCCGATCGAGGCGCTGATCGTCTACAACAGCAATCCGGTCGCTGTGGCGCCGCAGTCGCGCGAAGTGGCGCGGGGCTTCGCGCGCGAAGACCTGTTCACCGTCGTGCTCGAGCATTTCATCACGGACACCGCGGATTACGCAGACTACGTGCTGCCGGCAACGACGCAGCTCGAGCATGTCGATGTTCATAGGTCGTACGGGCATTTGTACATGCTGGCCAACAACGCGGCGATCGAACCGCTCGGCGAAGCGCTGCCGAACAGCGAGATATTTCGCCGGCTCGCAGCGCAGATGGGGTTCGAAGAGGCGTGCTTTTCGGAAGCCGACGAAGAACTGGCAGCGCAGTCGTTCAGGCGCGAGAGCGCAACGGCCGGCTTCGACTGGCAGCAATTGAAGGAGCGCGGCTGGCAGCGCCTCGATTTGCCCGAGCAATACGCACCGTTTGCCGAAGGAGGTTTTCCAACGCCATCCGGTAAATGCGAGTTCTACTCCGAGCAGTTGGCAAAGCTCGGCCAGGACCCGGTGCCGGCCTACCTCGCGCCGTACGAAGCTCGGGGCGGTAACGACTCGCGTTATCCGCTGGCGATCATCTCGCCCCCCTCACGCAACTTTCTGAACTCGACATTCGTCAACGTCACGAGCTTGCGTTCGACCGATGGCGAGCCCACTGTAGAGATTCATCCGCACGACGCGCAGGTGCGCGGCATTGTCGACGGCACGCGCGTTCGCATCTTCAACGATCGCGGCAGCATCGATGTCTTGGCACGCGTGACCGATCGTGCGCGTCGCGGGTGCCTCGTCGCCCTGTCAATCTGGTGGAAGAAGCTTGCGCGCGACGGCAAGAACGCGAACGAGCTGACGGGCCCGGCGCTGACCGACATCGGACGCGCGCCGACGTTCTACGACTGCGTGGTGGAGGTTGTGGCGACGTGATGAC
>JBGSWY010000508.1:0-5174 GCA_041751715.1 Burkholderiaceae bacterium | reverse complement strand
AGGTCGAAGACGCTGGTCACCGAGATCGGCGACAAGGTGCGCGGCGACGTGATCAACTACGTTCCACCGCAGCGTGCTGCCAACATCGCGCGCGATGCCGGACTGATCACCGCCAATAATCGCTGGTGCGAGGTCAACTGGATGACGATGGAATCGATCAAGGCGCCGAGCGTCCATGTGCTCGGCGACTCGACGTTATCGGCGCCGGCGATGCCGAAGTCCGGCCATATGGCGAATCAGCATGGCAAGGCCGCCGCCGCCGCAATCGTCGAGTTGCTGAACGGCCGCACTGTCGTGCCACCGACGATGGCGAACACGTGTTACAGCTTTGTCGACGATCGCAACGCGGTGCACGTCGATAGCGTGCATCGCTGGTCGCCGGAAAAGAAAACGCTCGAGCCGGTGGCGGGTGCGGGCGGCATTTCGTCGCAGGACCGCGCGTCATGGGCCCTCGAAGGCGCGTATGCGCAGGGTTGGGCGACGACGATCTGGGCGGATATGCTGGCATAGCGCACACGGGGTGTACGCGATTGCTACGCAATCGCACGTGCACCTCGTGTGATCAGTTTGATGCGTGTCGCCGGAGCAAGTCCGTCGACACGCATGGCGGTGATGTCTCTGCGCGTCGCGCTACGATATCACTTGCTCATCTTCCCGTGCTGCCGAAGCCGCCGGCGCCTCGCTGGCTTGCTGAAAACTCTTCGACGACGTTAAAGCTTGCCTGCACGACCGGCACGATGACCAACTGGGCGAGGCGCTCGAGCGGGTTCAGCGTGAACGGTTCGCTGCTGCGGTTCCAGGTCGAGACGATCAGCTCGCCCTGGTAGTCGGAGTCGATCAAACCCACCAGGTTGCCGAGCACGATGCCGTGCCGGTGCCCAAGTCCGGAGCGGGGCAGGATCATGGCGGCATAACCGGCATCGGCAATATGAATCGCCAGGCCGGTTTTGATCAGATGCGTTGCGCCCGGTTCGATAACGAGCGGCGCGTCGACGCAGGCGCGCAGATCGAGGCCCGCGGCGCCCGCGGTCGCGTAGATGGGCAACTGATCGCGCAGCCGGGCATCCAGAACGCGTACGTCGACGCGCATTACTTCGTCTTGTGGGTCGCGGTGAATACTTTCGAAACCTGCACCCGCGCCTGCTCGCCCTGCTGCGGCGAAAACTGACGCGAGGCCCGGTTGATCCGCTGCGTGCCCCAGACAATCAAGGCGATGCCGATGAACAGTACTGCGATGCTGGCGCTGGCGATCAGCCAGTACAGCGCCAGCAGCACACCGATGGCGATCGACAGTGCCGCGCGCAGCAGTCGCCCTACCGGGGCGTGCGCCGCGACTTGCGAAAGGGCGGCTCGCAGCTCGGCCGGGCTGCGAAGATCGGCGGGCTTGCGGCCGGCGAAGAAGTGACCGTCACCCTTGGCCTGCGTCTTGTCCAATTGGTTGATCAAGGGATGGTTGCTGCCGAGCAGGCGCTCGGCGGATTCCTTCTGCAACTGCTCGATGTAGGCAATAAAGTCGCCATCCTTCGGCTCCTGCGTATTCATCATGTCAGTACCGCCGGGCCGCCCCAAGGTGCTGACGCGCCCCCTCGGGGGCAGCGAACGCAGTTCGCGTTTGGGGCTTCACCCTAGCCTCGACGCGATTTCAGCAATCAATCGTCTTGCCTGCGTCAGCTTGCTGCCGCGCAGCAGCGGAGTGACGCCGTGCGCGTCGATCAACGACAGCTCACTGCTGTCGGTGCCGAAAACGTCCGGCGCGCAGTTCGCCACGATCAGTGGCACCTTCTTGCGCGCAAGCTTGCGGCGCGCGTTCTCGATCAAGTCATCGCTTTCGGCCGCAAAGCCGACGCAGTACGGCGCCGCCGGCAGGCCGGCCACGGTCGCCAGGATGTCGGGATTCGGCGCGAACTGCAGCGTGGGCGCCGTCGCCGAGGCGTCTTTCTTGATCTTGCTCGCGCTCTGGTTGCTGACGTGCCAGTCGGCCACCGCCGCCACCGATATGAAGATATCAGCGGGCAGAGTGCTCATCACCGCAGCCATCATCTCGCGCGCCGTAGTCACGTCGACTCGCTGCACGCCACGCGGCGTGTCGAGCGCAGTCGGCCCTGCGATCAGCGTGACCTGTGCGCCGGCATCGCGCGCAGCCCGCGCTAGCGCAAATCCGGTTTTGCCTGACGATAGATTCGTGACGCCGCGTACAGGATCGATGGGCTCGAACGTCGGTCCTGCCGTCAGCACCACCTTTTTCCCCGCGAGCGATTTCGGTTGCACGAATGAGATGATGTCATCGAGCAGCTCGTGCGCTTCGAGCATGCGGCCGAAGCCGGTTTCTCCGCACGCCTGCGCGCCAATGGCGGGCCCCAGGATCACGACGCCGTCCGCGCGCAGCTGCCCGATGTTTCGCTGCGTCGCCGGGTTGTCCCACATCTCGACGTTCATGGCCGGCGCTACCAGCAACGGCGTGCGAGCCCGGTCGCGCGCCAGCGCCAGCGTCGCCAGCAGATCGTCGCCTAGCCCACGCGCCAGCTTGGCCAGAAAGTCGGCGGTGGCCGGGGCGACGATGATCGCGTCGGCATTGCGCGTCAGCTCGATATGCGGCATCGCATTGGTTACGGTGCTGTGCCACTGATCTGTCTCGACCGCGCGGCCGCTCAATGCCTGCAGCGTAATGGCGCTCACGAACCGCTGTGCCGCTGCCGTCATCACGACCTGCACCGTCGCGCCTTCGTCCTGCAGCCGGCGCACCAGCTCGCACACCTTGTAGGCGGCAATGCCGCCGGTCATGCCGACGACGAAGTGTTTGCCTGCAAGCTGCATCGTCACTTCGATCGGCGCACGCGGCGCAGCTCGTCGATGATCAGCAATGCCGCGCCGCCGACGATCGCGCTATCGGCGACATTGAACGCCGGCCAGTGCCAGCCGCCCCAGTGAACGTCGAGAAAATCGATGACGTGACCATACGCGATACGGTCGATGACGTTGCCGACAGCGCCGCCGAGAATCATCGCAAGCGCCAGCGAAAACAGTCGCTGATGACCATGCCGCGCCAGCAGATACAGAATGAACGCCGATGCTGCCAGGGCTACCGTGATCAGGAATCCTTCCTGCCACCCTGATGCAGACGCCAGAAACGAAAACGCTGCGCCGGTGTTGTAAGTCAGCACGATGTTGAAGAAGCTGGTCACCGGTACGACATCGCCGAAGTCGAGCCGCCGCTCGACGCTGATCTTCGTCACCTGATCGATCAGAACGATCGCCACTGCCAGCCCGAGCCACGGCAGCATGCGCTGCGGCCAGGTTGGCTGCTTGACGAATGACATCAGGCAAACACTCTCGGCTCACCGGCACCGAACAGATTGCTGACGCACCGCCCGCAGATCGTCGGATGCTTCGCGTCAAGGCCCACATCGGGTCGCCAGTGCCAGCAACGTTCGCACTTGGTGTGAGCCGACGGTGTGACGACGATCTGCTCTTCGGGGGCGTCGTGAATCTCCGTTACGCCGGCACTCGATGTAATCAGCACGAACCGCAGATCGTCGCCCAGAGTCTGCAGCAGCGCCGCGGTTTCCGGCTGTGCGCGAACCTCGACTTCCGCCTGCAACGATGACCCGATCGCGCCCTGTTCACGCAGCGGCTCGATTCTTCTTTGCACGTCCGTGCGCACTGCCCGAATTCGGGTCCACTTGTCGATCAGCGCTGCTTCGTCCGGCTGTGCCGCCAGCGCCGTAAACGTCTCGGTAAAAATCGTGCCGCCCGTTTTCTTCTTCAGTACTTTCCACGCTTCTTCCGCGGTAAACGACAGCAGCGGCGCCATCAGCTTGAGCAGCGCTTCGGTGATCGAATACAGCGCACACTGCGCGGAACGGCGCGCCTTCGAATTGGGTGCGGTCGTGTAAAGCCGGTCTTTAAGGGCATCCAGATAAAACGCACCGAGATCTTCCGACGCGAAGGTCTGCAGCCGCGCCACGATCGGGTGGTACTCGTAGCAGTCGTACTGCGCCTGCGAGTGTGCCGCAACGTCGCGCATCATCGCCAGCGCGTAACGGTCGATTTCGAACCACTCTGCCACGGGCAGCATGTCGCGCTCCACGTCGAAATCGCTGACATTGGCCAGCAGGAACCGCAACGTATTCCTAAGCCGTCGGTAGCTTTCGACCACACGCTTCAGAATCTCATCGGACAGCGACAGCTCGCCCGAATAGTCGGTGCTGGCCACCCACAGCCGGATGATCTCCGCGCCCAGCGTATCCGCGATCTTCTGCGGCGCGGCCACGTTGCCGAGCGACTTGCTCATCTTGCGACCCTGACCGTCGACGACCATCCCGTGCGTCAGCAGCGCCTTGTACGGCGGCACGCCGTTCAGCATGCACGACGTGAGCAGCGAGGAGTGAAACCACCCGCGATGCTGGTCCGAGCCTTCGAGGTAGATCTCGGCCGGGAAATGCGACTCGGCCACATGCGAGCCGCGCAGAACAGTTTGATGCGTGACGCCGGAGTCGAACCACACATCGAGCGTGTCGCGGTTCTTCACATAGTGGTCTGCCTCGTCGCCGAGCAACTCGCGCGGATCTACGTCCTGCCACGCTTCGATGCCGCCTTGCTCGATACGTTGCGCGACGTGCTCGAGCAATTCCTGCGTGCGCGGATGCAGTTCGCCCGTTTCCTTGTGCACGAAGAACGCCATCGGCAGGCCCCACTGGCGCTGCCGCGACAACGTCCAGTCGGGCCGATTGGCGATCATGCCGGCAAGCCGCGCCTTGCCCCACGCCGGATAAAACAGGGTCGCTTCGATGCCGGCCAGCGCCAGTTCGCGCAACGTCGGGCCGCCTTCGTTCGGCACGATGTCCATGCCGGCAAACCACTGCGAGGTCGCGCGATAGATGATCGGCGTGCGATGACGCCAGCAGTGCATGTAGCTGTGCGTGATTGTTTCGACGTGCAGCAGATGACCTTGATCGCGGATTTGATCGACGATCTTCGGATTTGCGTCCCAGATCTTCATGCCGCCGAACAGCGGCAGTGATTGCGCGAACACGCCGTCGCCCTGCACCGGATTGATGATTTCGGCATCCGTCATGCCGTGCGCCTTGCACGACACGAAGTCTTCGATGCCGTAGGCGGGCGACGAATGCACGATGCCGGTGCCGGTATCGAGCGTCACATACTCACCGAGATAC
>JBGSWY010000507.1:0-2511 GCA_041751715.1 Burkholderiaceae bacterium | reverse complement strand
CATGGCGTTCGAGGCGCTGAACAATGCCGGCGTTACCGACAACGTGCGCCTGCTCGTGATCCTGAACGACAACGACATGTCGATCTCGCCGGCGGTCGGCGGATTGAATCGCTATCTGGCGCGCCTGATGAGCGGCAAGTTCTACGCGACCGCGAAGCAGGCCGGCAAGCAGGTGCTGAAGAGCTTTCCGCCGGTGTTCGAACTGGCAAAGAAGTTCGAGGAACACGCGAAGGGCATGGTGGTCCCCGGCACGCTGTTCGAGGAGTTCGGCTTCAACTACATCGGTCCGATCGACGGTCACGATCTGGATTCACTGATTCCGACGCTGCAGAACCTGAAAGCGCTTCATGGCCCGCAGTTTTTGCACGTGGTCACGAAAAAGGGGCAGGGCTACAAGCTCGCAGAGGCTGATCCGGTGCTGTATCACGGCCCGACCAAGTTCGACCCGCGTGTCGGCCTTATCAGTCCACCAGCGGCCGCAGGAGCGAGCAAGCCGAACTACACGAAGATCTTCGGCGACTGGCTGTGCGACATGGCGGCGCTCGACTCGCGGCTCATAGGAATCACGCCGGCGATGCGCGAAGGCTCCGGCCTGGTGCGCTTCGAGCAGGAGTATCCGGATCGCTATTTCGACGTCGGCATTGCCGAGCAGCATGCGGTGACCTTCGCGGCCGGCCTCGCGTGCGACGGCATGAAGCCGGTGGTTGCCATTTACTCGACGTTTCTGCAGCGCGCCTACGACCAGCTGATTCACGATGTGGCGATCCAGAATCTGCCGGTCATGTTTGCGCTCGATCGCGGCGGGCTGGTCGGCGCCGATGGTGCGACCCATCATGGCGCGTTCGACCTCTCGTATCTGCGCTGCCTGCCGAACATGATCGTGATGGCGGCTTCCGACGAAAACGAATGCCGGCAGATGCTTTACACCGCGTTCAAGCACAATGGTCCGGCCGCAGTGCGCTACCCGCGCGGTACCGGGCCGGGAGTTGCGATCGAAGACGCGATGAACGAGTTGCCGATCGGCCGCGGCGTGGTGAAGCGCAGCTCCAGTGCGGTCGCCGGCCGCCGCATCGCGATCCTTGCGTTCGGATCGATGGTGCCGGCGGCGCTGGCTGCCGCGGAGCAATTCGATGCCACCCTTGCCAACATGCGTTTCGTAAAGCCGGTGGACGATGAACTGGTGGCGAAACTCGCGCGCACGCACGACGCGCTGGTCACGATCGAAGAAAGCGTCGTCGCCGGCGGCGCCGGCAGTGCATGCCTCGAATCACTGGCCGCGCAGCGTATCGAAATACCGGTGCTGCAACTGGGCCTGCCGGATCACTTCGTCGACCATGGCGATCCGGTAATGCTGCTGCAGGAGTGCGGGCTCGACGCAGCCGGCATCACTGCCGCAATCCGTGCGCGCTTTCCCGACCTTGTGCGCGACGTGCGCACCGTTAAATCGGCCGCGTAAGACCGCGTACGACGCGTGGCGACGAAGCCGATCGTCATCGTGCAGCACGAGGCTATTGCCGGGCCTGGGCACTTCGAGCGCTATCTGGTCGAGAAGAATTTGGCGTACGAAACCGTCCGCGTGTTCGATGGCGACTTACTGCCGCGTTCTGCGGATCCGTATGCCGGCATGTGCTCGCTCGGCGGCAGCATGAGCGTCAACGACGATCTGCCGTGGATCGCTGATGAACTCTTATTGATGCGCGACGCCGATCGACGCGGTGTACCGATCATCGGCCACTGTTTCGGCGGGCAGTTGCTGGCGAAAGCGTTCGGAGCGTCGGTGACGCGCAATGAGTTGAAGGAGATAGGCTGGGGCGAAGTCGAGGTCGACGATGCCGAGCTCGCGCGGGAGTGGGTTGGCACGGAGTCGACGCTGGAACTGTTTCAGTGGCATGGAGACGCGTTTGGTTTGCCTGCGGTTGCGCGGCGCTTTCTGACGAGTCAGTACTGCGCCAACCAGGCGTTCGTCATCGATCGGTCAACCTTTGCGCACCTGGGTATGCAATTTCATGTGGAGATGACGCCGCAGCTCATACGCTCGTGGGCGGCCGATCAGTTGGGAATACGGGAGATCGATGAAGCGTCCGAGAGCCAGCGCGGCGCCGGTGTGCAACGCCCGGACGAAATGCTGCACAACGTCGGGCAGAAAACGCAGCGAATGAGCGTTGTCGCTGACCGGATCTACGATCGCTGGACGCGTGGCTTGAGCCGATGAGCTAGCGGCGCAGCCGCGCCGGCTTCCACGTATCGGCCCAGCGCCCTGCGCCATACAGCTCTTCCACCGGCTTGGCCGGACGGTGAGCGCAGATCCTTTGATGCACGCTGGCCAGCAGCATCAACTCGGCCATTGCGTCGGGCGCAAGATTTAGCGATGAATCGCGGCCGGTGTAGACCTTCTCGAAATACTCGTTCAGCTCCGGATAACCCCACAGCAGTCGCAAGGTCTGAATCACTGCCGGATGCTGCCGTTCCAGGACCGAGAGCTGGCTGGTTGCTGCCGGTGCCGCGGGTAAT
>JBGSWY010000506.1:0-5995 GCA_041751715.1 Burkholderiaceae bacterium | reverse complement strand
GGTCCGGGCATTCCGCGACAAGGCGCGTGAGCTCGGCATCGTCGTGGTGCTGAACCTGTTCGAGCGCGACGGGGAGGCAACGTTCGACTCGTCACCGGTGATCGACGCGGACGGCACGCTGTTGGGCGCCACTCGTATGGTGCACATCACCGAGTACGCCTGCTTTCACGAGCAGGGCTACTACACGCCGGGCGACACCGGGGCACCCGTATTTCGCACCAATGCTGGCAACATCGGTGTGGCTATCTGCTATGACCGTCATTTCCCCGAGTACATGCGCGCCCTGGCGCTCGCCGGCGCCGATCTCGTGCTCGTTCCGCAGGCGGGCGCCTTCGGCGAATGGCCCGAGGGGCTGTATGAAGCCGAGATGCGTGTCGCGGCGTTCCAGAACGGGTACTTCGTGGCGCTCTGCAATCGCGTCGGTCGAGAGGACTGCCTCGACTTCTCGGGTGAGTCCTTCGTGTGTGCGCCCGACGGCGCCGTCATCGCCCGGGCGGGGCAGGGAACGGAGGAGATCCTGTACGCCGAGGTCGATATGGCATCGGCCGCGACATCACATGCCCGGCAGTTGTTTATGCGACATCGTCGGCCCGAGCTCTATGGAGACTGGTTGACGAAGTGAAGCTGACAATAGGGCGCGTCGATGTTCGCGACACGTCAAAATCCGATGCGAGTGATGATGTCCTGAAAGCGCGGATCGCCGTAGAGATTCTTCCACTTCGGATCCACTTTCAGCAGATTCATCTTGTGGTCGCGTGCTTCGTAACCACGCTCGAGCCATGCTAGGGTCTCGTCGCGCTCGCCCAGCGCATTGTGGACGAGAGCGATACCGTAGGGCGCCACGTAACGCGACTGCGAGGCGGCCAGCATTTCCCCGAGCACGGCGCGTGCCCCCGCTTCATCCCCTGATTTCGCCAGGGCATAGCCCAGCAAACCGAGCGGGTGCGCCATGGTCCTGTGCGTGGTATCGACTGCCTTCCGGGCCTCGGCGATTGCTTCCTGGTACATGCCTTTATCGATATACGCGACGGCAGCGAAGATGCGCGCCAGAACGTGTCCGGGATCGAGCGCAATGGTGGCTTGCAGCCGGGTCAGCGCTTCGTCGGTCCGTCCCGCGTGAATCAGGAACTGTCCTTCCAGGGCGTTGAACCGTGCATTGAATGGCTCCAGCGCGAGGGCGCGTTTCGCTGCGCGGAATGCTTCGTCGTGTCGGCCCTGGTTTGAACGCAGGTGCGCATAGAAAAGATGCGCTTCCGCGTTGTTCGGGTCGAGTTCCAGCGCACGCTCGAAATGCCGCTCGGCTGCGATCTGATCCCAGTCGTACCATGTCGCGAGCATGCCGAGCTGCGTGTGTGCCGACGAGAGGTTGTCGTCGATCCGCACAGCCTGTTCTGCCGCCTGTTTTGCCCTGGGCACGACCAGTGCAGGGTCAATGTCGGCCGCGGAGGAAGTCCGATAGGCATCCGCGAGTCCGACATAGGCGAGGGCATAATTGGGGTCGATCGCCGTTGCTTGTTCGAAGTACCGGATTCCGGTCTGAACTTCCGGCAAGGCGACTTTCTGGACGTGATAACGGCCCTTCAGATAGAGCTGATAGGCCTCTCCGCTCGAGGTGTACGTATTCGTGACATTCTGCTCGTCCGCGCCGGACAGGCGCGTGTGCAATCTTTGCGCGATGTCGCGGGCCATCCCGCGGTGCAGCATGACCAGGTCCGTCATCGTGCTTTCATAGCGCTCGCCCCAGATCTGATCGCCGTTCTGTCCTTTGGCCAGCGAAAGTGAAAGCACGAGCCTGTCGCCAAGCCGCTCGAGCCGGCCGTTCACGACAGCCTCTACCGACAGGGCCGACGCGACCTCCTGCGGATCGACCTCCTTTTCCTTGTAGCGGAACACCATGCTGCGTGCTTTGACTGTCAGGTCGGGCAGGCGAGCAAGCGCGTTGATGAGCGATTCGGTGAGTCCGTCGGACAAATAGTCCAGTTCGGGGTCGCCGCTGGCATTGACGAAAGGAAGTACCGCGACTGACGCGAAGTCCGGAGACCTGAGCGGACCTGTAAACAGCCAGACAGCGAGCGCCGCCAGAGAAGCGCCCGCGATCGATACGCCCAGCAGGGCCTGACGACGAGTAATCCGTGCGCTGCCCGACGGCGATCCGGGGATAGCCAGCCGCCTGACCTTTTCGCCAAACTCCAGCTCCTGCCTCAGTGCCTTGAGATCTTCCAGCATCACGGCGATCGTCTGGTAACGCGCATCCGGATTCTTCATCAATGTGCGTGCGACGATGCGCTGCAGTTCCTCGGGAAAGTTCTCGATCAGGCTGCCGAGCGGCGCCGGCTCGCGCTCGAGTATCCTGGCGACGACATCCGCCGTGGTGCTGCCCGCGAACGGGAGTTGGCCGCTCAGCATCTCGTAGAGCAGGACACCTGTGCTCCACACATCGGTGCGTGCATCTACGGGCGCACCGCGAGATTGCTCGGGTGACATGTACGCGGCAGTGCCGATGAACTGCCCTTCGACTGTGGCCATGCGCGTCACTGCGGCCGTGCCCGCAGGGCCGGGGAATTGACCGGTCAACTTGGCGATACCGAAGTCGAGCACTTTCACGTAGCCGTCGGCGCGCAGCATCACGTTGTCTGGCTTGATATCCCGATGCACGACGCCTTTGTCATGCGCCGCGGCAAGCGCCGCGCAGACTTGCATGGCGATGTCCAGGGATTTCTCCAGCTCGATTCTGCCGCGCGCAAGCGATGTGCGCAGCGTTTCGCCCTCGATCAGCTCGCTGGCAATGTAGTAGATGCCATCGGTTTCGCCGATGTCGTAGACGGTGACGATGTTGGGATGATTCAAGGCTAGCACCGCGCGCGCCTCCTGGAGAAAGCGCGTAATGTGCTGATGGTTCTCGACGAGTCGCGGAGCCAGCACTTTCAGCGCGACCCGGCGTCCCATCCGGTCGGTTGCGTTGTACACATCGCCCATGCCGCCGCTGGCCAGGAGCCCGCCCACCTGGAACTGCGCGACCTGCTTTCCATGCAGCGCTTCGCCACGGAGCAACAGCACCGCGACGTCGGCAGCCGAGCCCTGGATGAAGTCGCCGGATTGCTCATGGGAGGAGATCAGCGACTCGATCTCGGTGCGCAGGTCCGAATCGTTCGCACATGCCTCATCGAGGAAAGCGTCGCGCTGCTCAGGCGGCAGGTCGAGAGCGGAGTGAAAGATCCTGTCGATCCGTTCCAGCTGTTCAGGTTTCATCGACGCTGCTCACCGCGCCTGCAGTTCGCGAAACAGCCATGCCTTCGCCAGCCGCCAGTCCCGCTCGACCGTCGTCTCGGAAATGCGAAGCGCGTCGGCCGCTTCCTTGTTGTTCATCCCGCCGAAATAGCGCAGTTCGACGACCTTGCAACCCCTGGGATTGACCTGTTCGAGGGCGGCCATCGCATCGTCCAGCGCCAGGATCTCCGCCGAGCGTTGCGCCGACACGATCGACTCAGCATCCAATGTGACATGTTTGTACGCACCCCCGCGTTTGCCGGAGGCCCGCCGGCGCGCGTAGTCCACCAGGATGTGCCGCATCACCTGCGCGGATACCGCGAAGAAGTGGGCGCGATTTTCCCAGTCCATGTCGTGCTGGTCGACCAGCCGCAGGTAGGCCTCGTTCACGAGCGCCGTCGTTTGCAGCGTATGGCCCCGACGTTCACGGTTGACGTACTGGTGAGCGAGGCGATGCAGCGCGTCGTGGATGAGTGGCAGGAGCTGGTCCATTGCCGATTCATCGCCGTCACGCCACTTGCGCAGTAACCCGGTGACCTGTGGTGCCGTCACCCTGAGCTCCACTGTCGTTGAAATAGGCGATATGTCGAATCGGAGCTTCTCTGGAGAAATACTGCCACAAAAGCCGGTTCTGCCGCCCTTCGGTTCATTTTTCCGGGTAGATGAAGGTATTCGGGTCCGTTTTGCGCATTAGGGGGTAACGGCCGGATTTCCGGAAGGAAGGTCCCCCGTGATTGACACCCAATCCTGGAATTACGCAAACGGAGAGAACGCCATGAAATCCACAGGATCCAGTATTTTTGCACCGGGCAAGCAGCTCCTCATGTGTGCCGCAATTGCCCTTGCCGGCGGCCTGGCAGTGCCATCCATCGCCTCGGCAACCGAAGACGTCGAGGGCGGGGCGTGCAGCGAGAAAACGCTTCGCGGCGTGTACATGTTTCGCGCCAGTGGCCACTTCATCATGAACGGCGTTGCGCTGCCGAAGGCCATCATCGAAACACTGGTTTTCGACGGTCTCGGCAATGTGAGCACGCCGGAGATCTCGCTGAGCGTAAACGGCACAATCGTGCAGCCGCTGCAGGGAAGCCCCGGCAACTACACGGTGGATGCCGATTGCACTGGAACGCTGACCTTCGGTGACGGCATCGGCACCATGTTCGACCTGCAGATCGGACCGGGCGGCAAGACGGTCAACATGCTGCAGACGAACCAGGGCCACATCATGCAGGGCGCGGCGGAGAAAGTGCTGTCCCTGGGCGCCTGGCGCGGCTAGTCGTTATGGAACGACGTCGGGTCCCGGCACCCCGCGGTAGCCGGGGCCCGACTGGCCGGGTCTCATCAGCCCGTCGCCGACCCTCGCCTGGGCCGGCGGACGACCCGCAGCTTGCCGCTGTTTCCGCCGCCGCAGAAAAACCGATCGGCGCCATCGGACTCGAGCCCGGAAACGCCCGCTCCAGATGGCATCTCGAGCCGCACAAGGACCTTTCCCGTTCCTGGATCGATGCGCCTCAGATCGCTCTCTTCACCTTCCCAGGTTCCGTGCCAGAGTTCTCCGTCAACCCAGGTGACGCCGGTGACGAAGCGGTTGGACTCGATCGTGCGAAGAACCGCCCCGGTCTCGGGATCCACCTGCTGGATCTTCCGGTCGCGGTAGTGGCCGACCCAGAGCGACCCCTCGGCCCAGGTGAGACCCGAGTCGCCGCCGCGGCCGGGCGTGGGAATCGTGGCGAGCACACGGCCAGTCTCCGGATCGATCTTCTGGATGCGGTCCGCGGCGATCGGAAAGAGGTGCTGGCCGTCGAAGGCCGTCCCGGCATCCGCGGTGACATCGATTGAGCGCAGGGTTTTCCCGGTCGCGGGATCCAGGGCGTTCAACTTGTTGCCGGATGCAAACCAGACGTGCTGACCGTCGTAGGTGACGCCATGCACGGCGTCGGCACCCGAAAAGGGGCCATATTCGCGGAGGATTTCGGCTGTTGATGTATCCATGGCTGCAGTTTAGTCAGTTGGCAGCGGCGCGGGGAGTAACAAGGTCGTCGTGAATCCAGGCACGTGCGGGGTCATCCACCGGCGCGCCCGCCCGTGACCGAACGCTTGCACCTTGCCTGCCGCCGCCAGTGAATCCAGCGCCCGCTGCACCGTGCGCTGGCTCGTGGCGAGCGCCAGTGCCAGAGCGGAGCTCGACCAAGACTCACCGTCCGCGAGTAGAGCGAGCACCGACCCATGCTGCTCTTCGATGGGACGCGCCAGTACGACGACTTCGCGCGCGCGGCGTGGCGTCAGCACAAATCCCTGCTTCGTCGCAGTCACCACCGCCAGCGGTCGCAACACAGAGCGGAGGCGCCCGATCTCGACGCGCAAGCGCGCACGCAGCGATTCATCGGCGCGCTTCAAGCCGAATGCGCGCGCTACGAGTATGTCCCTCGGCACGTCTTCGGGCCACGCCTCGGCAAGGGTTCGCGCGAGTGCAAACAGCACCGGACGCCTGGCGAGCGAGACCACCCGGTTTATGTCGCGCACGGAATACCGCAAGGCGTCGACGACGAGCACCTTCGACTTCAGCAGCGCTTCAACCTCCTCGAGCAGGAGCGGCCGCTCCTTGCCGCGTGCAATCAGCCGTGCCGCGGGCGTAGTCAGGACGCGGGATGCACTTTCGACTTCCGCCGACAGCGCGGGAATGTCCGCGTGGCGCGCGGCGTGCCCGGCGCGGACGAGCGCATCGCGCGCC
>JBGSWY010000505.1:0-5191 GCA_041751715.1 Burkholderiaceae bacterium | reverse complement strand
CCGGCAGAAGTGGATCGATCAGGCGCAGTCGCTGAATATCTACATGGCAGGCGTATCGGGCCGCAAGCTCGACGAGACCTACCGGCTGGCGTGGCAGCGCGGTCTGAAAACGACGTACTACCTTCGCACCATCGGCGCGACGCATGCCGAGAAGTCGACGACGCATAGCGGGCAAATGAACGCGGTGCCGACTGACGCGACGGGTTCGCGGGCGGATGGCCAGGCGTGCATGTTGAAGCCGGGCGACACCGCCTTTGCCGATTGCGAAGCGTGTCAGTAGGCGACGACATGAGTGAAAACCTGCTTTGTCGGACGGGTAAGGGTGCAGGCGCTGGCGGAGCCGGACAGTTTTACGAGGCAGGTTCACGAAAGAGATATGGCGCTCGGGCGCGCACGCTGAGGAGAGATTGAGCATGTTGGCTTGGGATGAGAACCTCGCGCGCGTTCCCGGTGGATTGCCGCCCCCGACACTCGGCGAGCTGTCGGAAGACCCGGGCTCGTTGTTGGCTGACGCCGCGGTCATTGCGCCGGAGTCGCGCCGGGTCAACGTTGCGGACAAGCGAATCATCAACGGCCGGACCGATGTCAATCAGCTGGTCCCGCTCAAATACAAGTGGGCCTGGGAAAAATACCTGTCGACCTGCGCCAATCACTGGATGCCGCAGGAAGTGAACATGTCGCGCGACATCGCCCTGTGGAAGGACCCGAACGGGCTGACCGACGATGAGCGCCGGCTGGTCAAGCGCAACCTCGGCTTCTTCGTTACCGCCGATTCGCTCGCTGCCAACAACATCGTGCTCGGCACCTATCGGCACATCACCGCGCCCGAGTGCCGGCAGTTCCTGCTGAGGCAGGCGTTCGAGGAAGCGATCCATACGCACGCCTATCAGTACATCGTCGAATCACTCGGTCTGGACGAAGGCGAAATATTCAACGCTTATCACGAAGTCGGTTCGATCCGCGCCAAGGACGAATTCCTGATTCCGTTCATCGACACGCTGACCGACCCGCATTTCAAGACCGGCACGGTCGAAAGCGACCAGGCGCTTCTGAAAAGCCTGATCGTGTTCGCCTGCCTGATGGAAGGGCTGTTCTTCTACGTCGGCTTTACACAGATCCTGGCGCTTGGCCGGCAGAACAAGATGACCGGTGCTGCTGAGCAGTACCAGTACATCCTGCGCGACGAGTCAATGCACTGCAATTTTGGCATCGACCTGATCAACCAGATCAAGCTCGAGAATCCGCAGCTCTGGACCCCACAGTTCCGCGACGACATTCGCAAGCTGTTCAGGCAGGCGGTCGAGCTCGAGTACGCGTATGCGGAAGACACGATGCCGCGCGGTGTGCTCGGGCTTAACGCGCCGATGTTCAAGGGCTATCTGCGCTACATCGCCAATCGTCGGGCGCAGCAGATCGGTATCGAAACGCTGTTTCAGCAGGAAGACAACCCGTTTCCATGGATGAGCGAGATGATCGATCTAAAAAAGGAGCGCAATTTTTTCGAGACGCGCGTGATCGAGTATCAAAGTGGTGGCGCGCTGAGTTGGGATTAGCGCAAACAGATGAAGCGATCACGTTTGCACAAACACGTTGAACGCCGAGCACGTTTGACGAGGCGTGCGTTGATCGATCAAACAGTGGAACAAAACGCACACAAATCAATGTTCGTCGCAAAAAATTCTTGCGATGAAATTACTTTGCGCGTAAAACGCGATCCATTGTTGAATCGTTCGATCGGTTTGCCTGAACGTACAAATGCACATTCAAGCAAGCACTCGACCACTGAATTGACTACTGAACCGCACAGTCGAAAAGCTCATTGGCAAATCAGCGCTGAAGACACCGCGCCAGAGCATTCCGGGACGCCCGAGTCCTGCGGCTTTTCTTCTTTCTCAAAAACTCCCGATCATCCAAGCGCCGGTTTCACACCGGCTCTCTTCCCGCGCGCGCCATCAGCCCGGTTTTCCCGCGTGCGCCGTGCCGAATTCATCAGCGTCAGCGGTCAGTGCGCTGCCCGTTCCGCGCATTTCTCGGATTTGCGGAATCACAAACGCATTTCTGGGGGTGTCGCGGCGACAGAGCATCTGCATGCGCCGATGAATAGCCCGACGGGTTCCGCCCTTTCTCATACCTGGGTGGCTCAGCGGGTTTCCTTCTCAACCTCCGCACTAACGTGCATCGAAGGAGATTCATCATGGCTATGAAGAAAAAATCAGCTAAGAAATCCGCCAAAAAATCGGCGAAAAAATCAGGCAAAAAAGCTTCCAAAAAACGGCGGCCAGCAGCCAAGAAAACTGCTAAAAAGTCGACCAAGAAACGCGCAGCCAAGAAGGCTGCAAAAAAAAAAGTAGCTAGGAAAGTTGCTAAGAAGTCGGCAAAAAGGCCAGCCAAAAAATCGGCTAAGAAATCGGCCAAGAAGTCGTCGAGAAAATCGGTGAAGAAGGCTGCGAAGAAGCGGGCAGCGCCTAAAAAGGCTGTGAAAAAGTCAGCCGCGCGCAGGCCCACTGCTCCAATGTCGATGCCGAGGACCGCACAGCGGCCCGCGACGATGCCGACTTCGGTTTCTCCGTCGACCGCCGCAGCACCGGGTGCGAAGACTGCACTCAATCCGGCAGCGGCGTGGCCGTTCCCGACGGGCAGCCGGCCTTAGCAGGGTTGTTCAATTGCCTCTGGCAAGGGCGCCGTAGCCGGCGCCCTTTTTCTTTGCGGCGTTATGCAGATGGCGCGTGCCGCTTAGAATCCGCTCCGATGTTGAATTCACTTTTACGTTGACGCCTGCATGCTGCTGGTCGATATCGCGCGCTTCCTTCTCGACGTTCTAGGCTCACTGCTTGTCGGCTTGCTGATTCTGCGCGTGTGGATTCACGCGATCGGCATGCCAGGGCGCAATCCGGTCGTTCAGTTCGTGGTCGCGCTGACGGGGTGGCTGGTACGGCCGCTGCATCGAGTGTTGCCTGCGCGCGGCCGGATCGATTGGGCTTCTCTGCTGGCCGCATTCTTGGTCACGCTGCTGATTGTCGTGCTGATACGGCAGATCGTCGGCGCCGAAGTAGCCTTCGAGTTCGTCCTGCTGGCTGCCGTGCGGCAGCTGGTTGTGTGGGCGCTGAACGTCGTGATATGGGTCACGATCATTTACGCGATCGTCAGCTGGGTCAATCCGCACGCGCCGTTTGCGCCCGCGCTCGGCATGCTGCTGCGGCCGTTGCTGGCGCCGATCCAGCGGATCCTGCCGCCGGTAGGCGGCTTCGACCTGTCGCCGCTTGTGCTGTTGCTCGCGGTCTATGTACTGCAGATGGTCGTGGCCAGAATTTGACTCACCACGGCCGGTATCCGAACGCTTCGTTGAACCGGTCAGCTATCGATGCGCGATCGGCGCGGTGATTCTGCCCGCCGGAGTGCTCGATCTTTATAGAGCCCATCGTTGCCGCCAGTCTGCCGATCGTTTCCCAGTCCATTGCCTGCGTGATGCCTACCAGCAACCCGGCGCGGTAGGCGTCGCCGCATCCGGTAGGGTCCACCAACTCGCGCGCCGGGGCAACCGGTATCTGCAGCGCCTTGCCGTCGGTGTGAATCTGCGATCCGGCAGCGCCGTGCGTGACGATCAGCGCGCGTACTTTGCGTGACAGCGCGTCCAGCGTGAGCTGCGTTCGATCGCTGAGCATTTGGGCCTCGTAGTCATTGACTGCCACGTAGGTCGCACGCTCGATAAACCAGCGCAGCTCTTCGCCGGAAAACATCGGCAGCCCTTGACCGGGGTCGAACACAAAGGGGATGCCGTGTTCGGCGAACTGCGCAGCGTGCTGCAGCATGCCGTCGCGGCCATCGGGCGCGACGATGCCGAGCTTGATCGAGCCGTCGTTCGGAATTTGATTCAGATGCGAATCGGACATCGCGCCCGGGTGAAACGCCGTGATCTGATTGTTATCGGCATCGGTGGTGATGAACGCCTGCGCGGTAAAGCTGCCTTCGATTCGACGCACGAAGCGCTGGCTGATCTGCAGCCGATCGAGCCGGTCTGCGTACGGCTGCGCGTCGTCGCCGATCGTCGCCATCGGCCACGCCTGCCCACCGAGCAGCTTGACGTTGTAGGCAATATTTCCGGCACACCCGCCGAATTCGCGCCGCAGCTTCGGCACTAGGAACGCGACGTTGAGGATGTGTACCTGCTCCGGCAGGATGTGGTCGGCAAAGCGCCCGGGGAAGACCATGATCGAGTCGTACGCGATCGAACCACAGATCAATATGCTCACGGCGGTGCTTGCCTGGGAAGAACGAAGAGGGCGTCTAGATAAAAAACGGATAGACGAGAAATCCGGCAGCCTGCACTCCGCGCGCCTCGAAGAATAAACGGATCGTGTAGTCGCTGCCGCTTCCCAGGCCGTCTTCAATGCGCGACGAAGGCTCACCCGCGGCGGCAAGATAGTCGGCCGGCGTGAACACCTTGCGCGCGATCGGCCGGTTAAGCGAGTCGGTCAGCGTGACCTCGACCGCAGGCAGCGCCTGCCTGAAGCCGGCCCGGTTTCGTACGACCGCGGTGAGCTCGAGCACATCGGTGCCGGGGATCGTCTGCAGCTCGCTGCCGATCACCGCCAGCTGATCAACCTGAGTGGGCCATCCGACGGTGCATCCGAACACCCCGCACAGCTGCACCAGCGCGTCGCGCGCCTGCGGAGCCCGCGCCAGCAGCTGGGCGCGAAAGACAATGGCGAGCTGCACCGCAATCAACGCCGCCAGCAGGACTGTGCCGCCGCCGAAGATGATCGAAAAGCCGCGCCGCGCTCGCGAATGATCGGAGCGAATGAACTCCGGCTCCTCTTCAGCGGCGGGCGCGCGAGTGGACAGCGAGGGGCGCGCCTCGGTTTCTCCCGGCAACGCCGCCAGTTCAATCACTTCGATGCCATCGACGACGGATGAAGCGTCGACCCGTTCGCGCCCGCCTGGCGCAATCAGCGTCGGAACGCCGAGGACAGCTTCGGCCTCCTCCTGTATCGCACGCTCCCGCTTTGATCTCGATTGACGCTTCTCATCGTTGCCTTCACGCGTCTTGGTGTCGGATGCCGCTGCCGGCAAAGGCGCTGAGCGGCGCAATGACACGTTGGCGAGCGTTGCCGGCGCAGTGGGTGCGATGCGCAGCGTCGTGGCCGGGCCGAGCGCGTGTTTGCTGGGGCCGGTGTCGGCGTGCGCGGGGCGC
>JBGSWY010000504.1:0-7145 GCA_041751715.1 Burkholderiaceae bacterium | reverse complement strand
TGAACTGGCCCAGCCGCTCATTCAACTGCAGCAACAGAAACCGGTTGAACGCAATGCTGGTGGAGAGCAGCCAGTCGAATGTCGTGCGCGGCATCCATGCCATGCGCGTATCGCGCAACGCGACGATGTCATATTTGCGCGACTCGCTTTTCAGCAGCGATCCCTCGCCGAACCAGCCTCCGGCTCCGATACCGGTGAACGTGACGCTCTTGCCGGCCACCGATACCGAGCTCATTTTCACCAGCCCTTCAATCACGCCGGTCCAGGCGTCTACCGTTTCGCCCTTGCGCATCACCACCGAGCCGCCCGAGAATCGCCGCTCTTCGACTTCCGCTGAGACGCGGCGGCGTTGGGAGTCGTCCAGCCCTAACCACCATGCACCGGCCGCCAGCATATCGACGAGTTGCGGTGGATGCGAAGACATGCGCCATTCTCGCGCAGACTGTCGCCCGAATGACAGTTTGCGAAACGGCGCCATCGTACCGTTCGGGATAGTCCGCGAGCGGTATCCGCGCCTGCTGGACTAAGCTAGCTCGGCTGTGAAACTGCGACGCGATTCGAAATTGCGCAAACAGGAGACAAATCGTGCCCCCGGCACCCAGTCCTGACACCTTTCCGCGCCTGCTCGCTCAGCACGCCGCCGTGCGCCCGCACGCCATTGCGATTCGCGAGAAGGATCTCGGAATTTGGCAGAGCTGGACGTGGCAGCAGATGCAGCAGGAGGTCAGCGAGATCGCGGCCGGGCTGATGCAGGCCGGCTTCAGGCGAGGCGCGCATCTGGCGATCATCGGCGAGAACCGTCCGCGGCTGTATTTCACGATGACCGCCGTGCAGTGCCTGGGCGGGATTCCGGTGCCGATGTATCAGGATGCGGTGGCTGGCGAAATGACGTTCGTGTTCGACAACGCCGAAATCCACTTTGCGGTGGTCGAAGATCAGGAGCAGGTCGACAAAGTGCTTGAGATCCGCGAAAAGGTGCCGCACCTGCAGCAGATTTTTTACGATGACGCGCGCGGCTTGCGGAATTATCAGCAGCCGGGGCTGCGATCGTACGAAGCGCTGCGTGAAAGCGGGCAGCAATTGCTGAAGCAACAGCCTTCGGTGATCGAAGACGAGATCGCCAAAGGCCGCGCCAACGATGTGGCTGCGATGTTCTATACGTCGGGCACGACCGGCAACGCGAAAGGCGTCGTGCTGGGCTACGACAACCTGATCGCCGCCGGAGGCGCAGGCGCGGAAATGGAAGCGTTGACTTCGAAGGAAGAGGTGCTCGCCTATCTGCCGATGGCGTGGATCGGCCAGAACATTTTTTCGTACACGCAGTGGCTGGTGTGCGGGTTCACAGTGAATTGTCCCGAGTCAGCGGCGACCGTCAACCACGACATGCGCGAGATCGGGCCAACTTATTACTTTGCGCCGCCACGCGTGCTCGAAGCGATGCTCACGCAGGTAATGATCCGGATGGAAGATGCGTCCGCGATCAAGCGTCGCATGTTTCACTACTTCATGAGCGTAGCGCGCAACGTCGGCGGAAGGTTGTTGGACAGGGAGCCGGTGGGCGCGGTTGACCGGCTGCGGTACGCACTCGGCGACTGGTTCGTTTACGCACCGCTGCGCAACTCGCTCGGCATGAGCCGGGTCCGGGTGGCCTACACCGCAGGCGAAGCGATCGGTCCCGATCTGTTTACTTTCTATCGCTCGCTCGGCATCAATCTGAAACAGTTGTATGGCTCGACCGAAACCTCGGTGTTCGTGTGTGTGCAGAAAAACGGCGGTGTGAAGGCGGACACCGTAGGCCCGCCGGTCAAAGGCGTCGAGATCAGGCTGACCGATGCCGGTGAAATTCTGATTCGCTCGCCGGGACTGTTTCGCGAGTATTACAAGGCGCCGGAGGCGACACAGGAAGCGAAAGATGCCGAAGGGTGGTTCCGCACCGGAGATGCCGGCTACTTCGACGACGGCGGGCACCTGAAGATCATCGATCGCGCCAAGGATGTCGGCAAGCTGGCCGACGGAACGCTGTTCGCGCCCAAGTACATCGAGAACAAGCTGAAGTTTTTTCCGACGATCAAGGAAGCGGTGGCCTTCGGCGACCAACGCGACATGGTGACCGCATTTGTCAATATCGACATGGAAGCGGTCGGCAACTGGGCCGAGCGGCACAACCTGCCGTACGCCGGATACACCGATCTGGCAGCGAAATCCGAGGTGCTGGCGCTGGTAGGCGAAGCGGTTGGCAAGGTCAATGCCGATCTTGCCGCCGATCCGAAGCTCGCCAATGCGCAGATCCACCGCTTTATCGTGCTGCACAAGGAGCTTGACGCGGACGACGACGAATTGACACGTACGCGCAAGGTGCGGCGCCGCTTTATTCAACAGAAATTCAGTGAGCTGGTCGACGCGATGTATGGCGGCATAAAAGAGCAGTATGTCGAAACCGCGGTCAAGTTCGAAGACGGGCGCACCGGTAAGATCAGCGCGACATTGAAAATCATCGACGCCGAAGTATTTTCCGCGCTGAAAAAGGCGGCGTGAACATGAGCTTCAAGACCGTGGCGGCCATCGCCTGCCTCGTTGTCGGTGTCGCGCTGGGCGCCTGGTCATTAGCCAACGGTCAGCTGCTGCTCGCGATCGTCGGCTTTGCGTTGATCTTCACGTTTCTGTACTTGGTCATTGAAGCGATGAGCAAGGCGGCAAAGCCGACGCATGAGATCAAGCGCGCGGCAAACTCGGCGTGGAGCATGAAGGACGACCCCAACAAGAGCGTCGAGGGCAAGTCGTGAGCCGCGAACGTGAGGACAGGCGCGGCGAAGTTTTATTGAAGGTCGAAGACGTCTCGCTTTCCTTTGGCGGTGTCAGAGCATTGCAGCAGGTGTCGTTTGACGTTATCGAGCACGAGATACGCGCGATCATCGGACCGAACGGGGCGGGCAAGAGCTCGATGCTGAACGTGATTAACGGCGTCTACACACCGCAGCACGGCCGCATCACGTTTCGCGGCAAGGTGCGTGAGAATATGGATACGCACGAAGCCGCTGCCGGCGGGATCGCGCGCACGTTTCAGAGCCTCGCATTGTTCAAGGGCATGAGCGTGCTCGACAACATCATGACCGGCCGCAATCTGCGCATGAGAACCGGCGTGTTGCTGCAGGCGTTGTACCTTGGGCCAGGCAAGGACGAAGAACTGCGCCATCGCCGACACGTCGAGCACATCATCGACTTCCTGGAGATTCAGGCGTATCGGAAGGCTGCTGTCGGGCGCTTGCCGTACGGCCTGCAGAAGCGCGTCGACCTCGGTCGCGCCCTCGCGATGGAACCGCAGCTGCTGCTGCTCGACGAGCCGATGGCCGGAATGAACCTTGAAGAGAAGCAGGACATGTCGCGGTTCGTACTGGACGTCAACGAGGAATTCGGCACGACGATTGTTCTGATCGAGCACGACATGGGGGTTGTGATGGATATCTCGGATCGCGTGGTCGTGCTCGACTATGGCAAGAAGATCAGTGATGGCTCGCCTGACGAAGTTCGCAATAGCCAAGCCGTCATCGATGCTTATCTCGGCGTGGCGCACTGATGCTTACTTATCTGCAAAAGAACTGGGCGGTTTTCGCGCTGATTCTCGTGCTGGCGATCGGCATGGTGCTGCCGCTCGCGACCGGTATCACTGCGCCCGGCTTTTATATCGAGGTGCTGCTCGGCGGGTTAATGTCGGGCGTGCTGTATTCGTTGGTGGCGCTGGGTTTCGTGCTGATTTTCAAGGCGTCCGGCGTGTTTAACTTCGCGCAAGGCGCGATGGTGCTGTTCGCCGCGCTCGCGGTCGCGCGCATGGGCGAGGTGATGCCGCTGCCAGTGGCGTTCGTGCTGGCGATCGGAGTCATGGCGGTTCTGGCATGGCTGGTCGAGCGGCTGGTGTTGCGTCACCTGGTCAATCAGGACGCGGTCGTGTTGCTGATGGCGACGTTGGGCGTGACGTTCTTCCTCGACGGATTCGGCCAGACCGTGTGGGGCAGTGACATCTATCAGATCGACACCGGACTGCCGAAGACGCCAATGCTGGTGGCGGAAAACGTGTTCCAGGGCGGCATTCTGATCAACACCGAAGACCTGATCGCCGCTGCTGTCGCAGCGCTCCTGGTGTTGGCGCTGGCGATGTTTTTTCAGAAAACCGCGACCGGCCGTGCATTGCGCGCGGTGGCCGATGACCATCAGGCTGCGCAATCGATCGGCATTCCGCTGAATCACATCTGGGTGATCGTGTGGACAGTCGCCGGCTTCGTCGCGCTGGTGGCGGGCGTCGTGTGGGGATCGAAGCTCGGCGTGCAGTTTTCGCTGTCGTTGATTGCGCTGAAAGCGCTGCCGGTGGTGATTCTCGGTGGGTTCACCTCGGTGCCCGGCGCGATCATCGGCGGCTTGATCATCGGCGTCGGCGAAAAATTCGCCGAAGTGTTTTTGTCTCCTGTCCTGGTTCAGCGATTCGATCTGGCCGGCGGCGGCATCGAGAACTGGTTTGCGTACATGCTTGCATTGCTGTTCCTGCTGGTGCGGCCGGAAGGGTTGTTCGGAGAGAAGCACATCGATCGCGTGTAAATCACAAAAATGCTCTATCGAGAAAACGGCCAGTTCAAAACGACGTATAGCGCCGATCAGCAGGTGCTGCCGATTGCGCAGGATCGCTGGTTCATGCTGGCGTTGATTGCGTTCGCCTACCTGGCAGTGCCGTGGCTGGTTAGCGACTACACGCTTCGCGCGCTGATCATCCCGTTCATCATTCTGGCGATCGCGGCAATCGGACTGAATATCCTGGTCGGCTACTGCGGCCAGATTTCTCTGGGAACCGCGGCCTTCATGGCGGTCGGCGCGTACGCGGCGTACAACCTGATGATCCGCGTCGAGGGCATGAATTTTTTGCTCGCGCTGGTACTGGCGGGCGGCATCGCGGCCCTGGCTGGTGCGATCTTCGGTATTCCGAGTCTTCGCATCAAGGGGCTTTATCTGGCGGTCGCTACCTTGGCCGCGCAGTTTTTCATCGACTGGCTGTTCGCGCGTGTCAGGTGGTTTACGGACTACTCGTCGTCGGGCTCCGTATCGACCGCGCCGATCGACATCTTCGGCTGGACCATTTTGACCTCGCTTGACAAATACCTGTTCGTGCTGTCGATTGCGATCGTGCTGACTTTGGCGGCGAAGAATCTGGTGCGCGGCCATATCGGGCGCGCCTGGATGGCCACGCGCGACATGGACGTCGCCGCCGAGGTAATCGGCATCCGGCCGCTGACCGCCAAGCTGTCGGCCTTCGCCGTAAGCTCGTTTTACGCCGGCGTGGCGGGCGCCTTGTGGGGGTTTATCCACCTTGGCGCTTGGGAGCCGTTGGCGTTCAATATCAATCTTTCCTTTAGCCTTCTGTTCATGATCATCATCGGCGGTATGGGGTCGTTGCTCGGCGCATACTTCGGCGCGGCGTTCATCGTGCTGCTGCCGATCTTGTTGAATCAGGTGCCGGGCTGGTTCGGGTTACCGATTTCGACGGCGCTGGCATCGCATCTGGAGTTCATGATTTTCGGTAGCCTGATCGTTTTCTTTTTAATCGTCGAACCTCACGGGCTCGCGCGGTTATGGTCGATCGGTAAAGAGAAGTTGCGGCTTTGGCCGTTTCCGCACTGAAAGAGGTCCGGGCGGAGCGGCATTCAATAATTTGGACCAAAGGAGACAACTCATGGCAGTTCTAAAACGAACCAAGGCAAGCACCGTTGCTGCGATAGCGGCTTTCGCCGTCACGCTGGGGGCGTCCGCACCGCTGGATGCGCAGCAAAAGGCGGTAGCCACCGGCAAGGGCGAGCAGTTTTTCCCGATGCTCGTGTATCGCACCGGCGCGTACGCGCCGAATGGCGTTCCGTTCGCCAACGGCTACGCCGATTATTTGAAGCTGGTCAACGCGCAGGGCGGCATCAACGGGGTGATGATCACATTTGAGGAGTGCGAAACCGGTTACGCGACCGATCGCGGCGTCGAGTGCTACGAGCGGCTAAAAGGCAAGGGGCCAACCGGAGCTGCGCTGTTTCAGCCGCTTTCGACCGGCATCACGTTCGCGCTGACCGACAAGACGCCGACCGACAAGATTCCGCTGATCACCGCGGGTTACGGCCGCGCCGATTCGGTCGAAGGCGAAGTCTTTCCGTACAACTTCCCGCTGATGGGAACGTATTGGGACGCGGCCGATATCCTGGTGCAGCACATCGCCAAGTTAAATGGCGGATTCGATAAATTGAAAGGCAAGAAGATCGCCCTTGTTTATCACGATTCGCCGTACGGCAAAGAGCCGATTCCGCTGCTGACCGAGCGCTCGAAGCTGCACGGGTTCGAAGTGCTGGCATTGCCGGTCACGCATCCGGGCGTCGAACAGAAAGCCACCTGGCTGCAAATTCGGCAGCAGCGTCCTGACTACGTCTTCCTGTGGGGCTGGGGCGTGATGAACTCGACAGCGGTACGCGAAGCGGTTGCCACCGGATTCCCGCGCGACAAGATGTATGGGGTATGGTGGGCTGCTGCAGAGCCCGACGTTACCCCGGTGGGTGCTGATGCCAAGGGCTACAACGGCTTGGCGCTGCAGCACAGCGACGAGCGCGCCAGGATGCACGAAGACATCTTGAAGCTGGTGCACGGCAAAGGTCAGGGCACGGGCCCGAGAGAAGAAGTGGGCACCGTGCTGTACACGCGCGGCATGATCAGCGCGATGCTCGGCGTTGAAGGAGTCCGGCAGGCGCAGGCGCGCTACGGCGCAAAGCCGCTGACCGGTGAGCAGGTTCGCTACGGACTGGAGAACCTGACGATAGATGCGAAGCGAATCGAGGCGCTGGGCCTGACCGGGGTGATGCGCCCGCTGACAACCAACTGCCGCAATCACGCTGGAGCGAACGTCGCGCGCGTCCATCAATGGGACGGCAAACAGTGGAACGTCACGTCCGACTGGTACGAGGCCGATTCGCAGATCATTCGGCCGATGATTCGCGATTCGGCCAATCGCTACGCCGCAGAAAAGAAAGTCACGCGCCGAAGCTGCGAAGCGGAGATGAAAGAGACAGCCGCTGCACCGGCGAAAGCTGCAAAGAAGTAGTGCAGGGTCGCGGGCATGCTCTTGCATGCCCGCG
>JBGSWY010000503.1:0-21184 GCA_041751715.1 Burkholderiaceae bacterium | reverse complement strand
GTCCGAGGGATTGCCGATGCCGTAGATGGCGGACACCGTGGCGACGATGACTACATCGCGCCGCTCGAGCAGCGACTTCGTCGCCGACAACCGCATCTGCTCGATGTGTTCGTTGATGCTGCTGTCTTTCTCGATGTAGAGGTCGCGCGACGGAACGTAGGCTTCTGGCTGGTAATAGTCGTAATACGAAACGAAGTACTCGATCGCATTGTTCGGAAAAAATTCGCGCATCTCCGAATACAGCTGCGCTGCCAGCGTCTTGTTCGGCGCGAGGACCAAGGTAGGGCAGCCGATTTGCGCGATCACATTCGCCATCGTGTAAGTCTTGCCGGAACCGGTTACACCGAGCAAAGTCTGGAACGCGAGACCGTCGGCCAGCCCTTCTTTCAGGCGTGCAATCGCCTCCGGTTGGTCACCGGCCGGTGCAAACGGTTGATGCAACTGAAACGGCGAATTGGGATAGGTAACGACCACGGTTTTTGCAGTGCAGTAGATTCGCAACCAGTGCGAATCCTAACAGTTGACGCGGCAAAAGCCTAGTACTTTACTGGGTAGCTACTAATCTTTATTACAGAGAATCAAGGCGTTATGTGATGTTTCCGAAAACATTCTCAAGTGTGCGGAGTGCGATCCTGTATTGGCCAAAATCGGACCAGAGCCGCCATATGCTGCGATCCAATACACGCGAAAGCCGTGTGCTAACGTTTTGATTTCACGAATAAACGCCGCTGCGCTAGCGCACCTACCCACGAGATTTGAAATGAACACTTCGCTTTTTTCCGGCGTGCAAATGGCACCGCGCGACCCGATCCTCGGGCTGATCGACGCCTTTAACCATGACGACCATGCGACGAAGGTCAATTTAGGGGTTGGCGTCTATTTGACCGACGATGGTCGAATTCCGGTCCTGCGTGCCGTAGTGGAGGCGGAGCGGCGCCTTGCGAGCTCTCCCTCGCCCCGGGGCTACTTGCCGATCGACGGCATCGCTGCGTACGACACCGCAACGCAGAAGCTGCTGCTGGGTGACGACTCGCCGCTGATCGCCGAAGGCCGCGCGATAACCGCGCAGGCGCTCGGCGGTACCGGTGCATTGAAGATTGGCGCCGACTTGCTGAGCAAGGTTGTTCCCGATGCAAGCGTTGCGATCAGCGATCCGACGTGGGAAAACCATCGGGCGGTCTTCGAGAGCGCCGGGTTCAATGTCCTGACGTATCCGTACTACGACCCGAAAACTCGCGGCATCAAGTTCGACGCGATGCTGGCATTTTTGGGAACGTTGGCCCCTCGCACGATCGTCGTGCTGCATGCGTGTTGCCACAATCCAACCGGCGTTGACCTCACCGCCGCGCAATGGGAAGCGGTGCTCGGTTTGCTACGCGACCGCGAGTTGTTGCCGTTTCTCGATATCGCCTATCAGGGCTTCGGCCAAGGCATTGTCGAAGACGGCGCCGTATTAAAACTATTCGCACAATCCGGCATGCCGTTCCTGATCGCGAGCTCATTCTCGAAAAGCTTTTCGTTCTACGGCGAAAGAGTCGGCGCGCTGACGATCGTCGATTCGAGCAAGGATGAATCGGCACGCGTGCTGAGCCAGCTGAAGCGGGTGATTCGCGCCAACTACTCGACGCCGCCGACTCACGGCGGGATGGTCGTGACCACGGTGCTGACGACGCCCGAATTGCGGACTTCTTGGTTACAGGAGCTTGATGAGATGCGTGAGCGCATCCGACAGATGCGTTCTGCTCTGGTCGACCGTTTGCAGGCTCACGGGGCCGCACAGGACTTCTCGTTCGTGCTGCGCCAGAATGGAATGTTCTCCTACAGCGGCTTGACGGCCGAGCAGGTCGAGCGGCTGCGCACTGAATTCGGTGTCTACGCGGTCAGCACCGGGCGTATCTGCGTAGCGGCGCTGAACACCCGCAACGTCGACTACGTCGGCGGGGCTATCGCATCGGTGCTGCGGCACGCCTTATCTCCGACGAGCCCACTCCCGGCGTGAGAGCGAAGCGGCGGTCGCAGACAGACCGTCGCATATAATTTCGGCTCTTTGTTCCTCGATAGCTCAGTCGGTAGAGCGACGGACTGTTAATCCGCAGGTCCCAGGTTCGAGCCCTGGTCGAGGAGCCAGCCCCTTTGTTTACTTTCGGCAAGCGCTCGCATGCTAGGCATTCTGGGGCTGACCATCGGCAGCATCGCAATCCTTGCAACGCTGCTTTCATTGCTGCGTGCCAAGGCATGGTGGATCAGAATCTGGGATTTTCCGCGCCTCCAGCTCTTAGTGCTTGCAATCGGCGCGCTGGCTTTGTGGGTGCTCGGCACGCAGGCGCTGGCGTGGCCACAGCTCGGGCTCACGATCGCGCTGGCATCCGTCGTCGTTTTTCAGGGGGCGCTGGTGTGGCGCTACACGCCGCTTGCGCCGCGCGAAGTACAGGACAGCGAATCGACCGATCGAGCGCAGCAGCTCTCGATCGTGATGTCGAACGTCCTGCAGACGAACCGCTCTTCGGACCTGGTACTGGCCGCGATCCGCGAAGCGGATCCGGATGTGGTGCTGTGTGCGGAAGTAGATGAATGGTGGCAGGGAAGACTCGACGCACTGAACACATCACACCCCTACTCGATCCGCTGCCCATTGCCGAACACCTACGGCATGCTGCTTTACTCACGTCTCGCGCTACAGGACACCGCAATCGACTTTCTGGTGCAGAACGACAAACCTTCGATGCAGGCAAAGGTAATCCTGCGCAGTGGGCAGCGCGTCTGGCTGAACTGCGTGCATCCACCGCCGCCGGTCCCGGGCGAAAGCGATGCATCCACCGAGCGCGATTCCGCGCTGCTGCGGGTTGCCCGACGCGTATCCGAGGCCACGGGCCCGGTGGTGGTGTGCGGCGACCTGAACGATGTCGCGTGGTCGCGCAGCACGCGCCTGTTTCAGAAGATCAGCGGCCTGCTCGAACCGCGCAAGGGACGCGGCTTCTTCAGCACCTTTCACGCGCGCTACCCCGGCTTTCGCGTTCCAATCGATCACGTTTTTCACTCCGATCACTTTCGTCTGGTCAGGATGCGGCGTCTGGGCTATGTCGGCTCCGATCATTTTCCCGTGCACATCGTGCTCAGCTACGAACCGCAGGCGGTACACGAGCAGGAAGGACCGCGTGCAGATGCGGCCGACCAGCGCGAGGCGGATCGCGTCGTGACATGAGCGGCCCGCTCTGCCGTTTCTGCTCAGCGCCTCTGCGAACCACGTTCGTCGACCTTGGGATGTCTCCGTTGTGCCAGACGCACATCGCCGCAGACCGGTTGCATGAAGTTGAGCCGTTCTACCCGCTGCATGCATTTATATGCGATCAGTGTTTCCTGGTGCAACTGCAGGAATTCGTAGCTCCCGAGAATATCTTTTCCGAGTACGCCTACTTCTCGTCGTATTCGACAACGTGGGTCGAACATGCGCGGCGCTATGCGGAAATGATGATCCAGCGTTTCAAGCTGGGGGCCGCGAGCAAAATCATGGAGATTGCAAGCAACGACGGCTACTTGTTGCAGCATTTCACCGCGCGCGCGATTCCTGTACTGGGGATAGAGCCCGCGGCGAACGTCGCCAAGGCCGCGGTCGAAAAAGGCGTTCTCACCGACGTATGTTTCTTCGGCCGGGCCACCGCGGAACGGATCGCTCAAGAACATGGCATGCCGGACTTGCTGGTCGGCAACAACGTATTGGCGCACGTGCCGGACTTGAACGACTTTGTCGGCGGAATGAAACTGCTGCTCGCGCCGAACGGCGTGATCACGATGGAGTTTCCGCACTTGCAACATTTAATGGCGGGGACCCAGTTCGACACGATTTACCACGAGCACTTCAGCTACTTTTCGTTTGTTGTCGTCGAAAAGATATTTGCATTTCATGGCCTGTCCGTGTTCGACGTCGAGGAGCTGCCGACGCACGGCGGCTCACTGCGCATCTACGCCCGCCATGCCGAGAATGCGGTGCTGCCGATCGGCGAGCGTGTGAACCGCCTGCGCCAGCGCGAGGTCGACGATGGGTTTCTGACGCTCGATCGCTATCTCGGCTTTGAAGTGCAAGTGCGGGCGACGAAGCGCAAACTGCTGTCGTTTCTTATCGATGCCAAGCAACGCGGCAAGAAGATTGCAGGATATGGCGCACCTGGCAAAGGCAACACGCTGCTCAATTACTGCGGCATTCGCACTGATTTTCTTGATTTCACGGTCGACGCCAGCCCGTATAAACAGGGCAAGTACACGCCGGGAACCCGCATTCCCATCCTGCCGCCGGAGACCATCCGTGCCGAGCGTCCCGATTACGTTCTGATCCTGCCGTGGAATTTGCAGGAAGAGATTTCGCGCGCTGCCGCCTACATCGAACAATGGGGCGGCCGTTTCGTCGTGCCGATTCCTGAAGTCAAAGTACTTTAGCGCCCGTTCGCTCGCGACAGGGACGCGCTCGAGATCTCGTGCCAATCTCTCGGCTCGAGGCTGCATGCCTTGACGAGATGCACGCGGTCCGCCTGAAAGGATTGTTGAGCGAAAGCTGACAGGCCGGGTATGACCTCTTGCTTAGGCTCGTTCGAAAGCTCGCCGTACACGACACTCAAGTGCGGCCGGTAGGGCTCGGCGGCCTGATGGAACAGCCTCCTCGCGAGTGCATTCGCGTCCATAAGCGGCGCTGTAGTTTGAACGCTCATAAAGACGCATTCGAAATACGCTTCTCCGACGCGCGGTTCCGTGAGGGCGACCTCGAATGGCTGGAGTTGGCTTGCCAGTGTTTCCGTGCGCTCGCAGTGTGCTCGTTCAGTTCCGGCGAGCGACCCGAGAAGCGTGACATGAGGCGTGACGGCGGACCGCCAAGTATGCGGGCGAGCTCGCCAATAGTCCTTGCTAGCGCATCGTGCGTGGCCCCTGAGGGCTTAAGCCAAAGGTGGTAGCTGGGGAAGACCATTTGCTCGAGGCTATTCGCAGTCAGGCGTTTTCTGCGCGGTGGTTCATGTAGGCTGCAAGCTGCATACCTGTTTGACGCATGCGCTCGTCAGCGAAGACGATTGCTGGCACGTTCCTCACGTCACCTATGAGAATATTCATTACGGGCACCGAAGGCTACATCGGTTGCCGGCTAGCCCCGATTTTCATCTCCGGCGGTTACGATGTCGTCGGACTCGACACCGGATACTATCGAGACGGGTGGCTGTACAGCGATCCGGTCGCATTGCCCGCGCTGCCACGCACACTCGTCAAGGATCTGCGCGCGGTGACGCAGCGCGATCTCGAAGGCTTCGACGCCGTAGTGCATCTTGCCGAGCTCTCGAACGATCCGCTTGGCAGCAACAATCCCGAAGTTACGTTCGAGATCAATCACCGGGGCTCGGTTGACCTGGCTCGGCTCGCCAAGGCGGCAGGCGTGCAGCGCTTCGTCTACGCGTCGTCGTGCAGCGTCTATGGCCTGGGGACCGGCGAGTTCCTGTCGGAAACCGCGTCGACCAATCCTCAAACGGCGTACGCCAAGTGCAAGGTCGCCGTCGAGCGCGACGTGCAGCAGATGGCCGACCAGCGATTCTGTCCGGTGTTCCTGCGCAATGCGACCGCGTACGGCCCCTCGCCGCGCATGCGCTTCGACATTGTGTTGAATGATCTGTGTGCCCGCGCATGGACCGAGCGCCGGATCGCGATGACGAGCGATGGCACACCCTGGCGTCCGCTGGTGCACGTCGAGGACATCTGCGCGGCTATCCGTTGCGCGCTTGAAGCTCCCGCACCATTGGTAAGCGGTGAGATCTTCAATGTCGGGCAGACAGACGAGAATTACCGGGTGCGCGAGCTCGCCGACATCGTTGCCAGCGTGTTCGCAGGCTGCGAGCTCAGTATTGGATCGAGCGCCGGCGATAATCGCAGCTACCGGGTGGCGTTCGACAAGATTGCCGAAAAGCTTCCGGGATTTCGCTGCCGGTGGACGGTGCGCAAGGGGGCTGAGGAACTACGAGCGCTGTTTGAGCGGATCGATTTCTCGCAGGACGCCTACCAGTTTCGCGCCTTCACGCGCCTGAAGCAGCTCAATTATCTGCAACGCACCCGCCAGGTCGACGAGCGGCTGTTCTGGCGTCGCACCTGAGCTGCAGAATGCGGCGATGACCACGATTGTCGGAATTTCCGCGTATTACCACGACAGCGCCGCGGCCGTCGTGCGCGACGGCGAGATCGTCGCGGCCGCGCAAGAGGAGCGGTTCACTCGAAAGCGACACGATGCCGGCTTTCCGCACAAAGCGCTTGGCTATTGCTTGAAAGAAGCCGGCGCATCGCTCGAATCGGTAGATCTCATCGCGTTCTACGACAAGCCGCTGATCAAGTTCGAGCGGTTGCTTGAAACGTATCTTGCGTTTGCGCCGCAAGGAATTCGCTCGTTCCTCGCCGCGATGCCGGTGTGGCTGAAGGAAAAGCTGTTCCTGAAAAAGCTGTTGCACGACGAGCTGGCGCAGCACGCCAACGGCGGAGCGCTGCCGAAACTGCTTTTTACCGAACATCATCAGTCGCATGCGGCGTCGGCATTTTTCCCGAGTCCGTACGAGTCCGCGGCGATCCTGTGCATGGACGGCGTAGGCGAATGGGCCACGACCACCGTGTGGCAGGGAACCGGGAACCGGCTGGCTCCATTGTGGGAGATCGACTTTCCGCACTCGATCGGCCTGCTGTACTCGGCGTTCACCTACTACACCGGATTCAAGGTCAACTCGGGCGAGTACAAGCTGATGGGGCTCGCTCCGTATGGCGAGCCGAAGTACTTCGAACTGATCATGCGCGAACTGATCGAGGTCAAGCCCGACGGCACGTTCCGCATGAACATGCGGTACTTCAACTTCGCCACCGGTTTGACGATGACGAATGATGCTTTCGACCGCCTGTTCGACGCGCCGCCGCGCAAGGCCGAATCGAAACTCACGCAGTTTCATATGGACCTGGCGGCGTCGATCCAGAAGGTGACCGAAGAGATCGTGCTGCGCCTGGGCCATACCGTGCATCGCGAAACAGGGATGAAGAACCTGTGCATGGCCGGCGGGGTCGCACTGAACTGCGTTGCCAATGGACGGCTACTGAGGGAAGGTCCGTTTGAGTCGATCTGGGTGCAGCCGGCCGCAGGCGATGCCGGTGGGGCGGTGGGCACCGCCCTGAGTGCCTGGCACGAATACCTGGATCGGCCGCGCGCGCTCAATGGCGCACTCGACTCGATGCGCGGTGCGTATCTCGGCCCGCACTTTTCGAATGAAGAGATCGGCCGGTATCTGGATTCGCTCGGGGCGAAGTATCAGGTGGTCGCGGACGAGCAGCTTTGTCCGCATGTCGCTCGCGTGCTCGCCCAGGGCAACGTGGTCGGGTGGTTTCAGGGAAGAATGGAGTTCGGCCCGCGTGCCCTCGGCGCGCGATCGATCATCGGCGACGCGCGCAGCCGCAGCATGCAGGCGACGATGAATCTGAAGATCAAGTATCGTGAATCGTTTCGCCCGTTTGCCCCTTCGGTGCAGTCAGAGCGCGTGGCCGACTATTTCGAGTTTGGATGCGAAAGCCCGTACATGCTGATGGTGGCACCGGTGCGCAAAGAGCTGCGTATCCCGATGACGCCGGAACAACACGCGTTGTTCGGCATCGAGAAGCTCAATGTCGCGCGCTCGACCTTGCCGTCGGTCACACACGTCGACTACTCGGCTCGCATCCAGACCGTGCATAAAGAGACCAACCCTCGTTACCATCGCCTGCTGGCCGAATTCGAAGCGATCACCGGGTGCGCGGTGATTGTGAACACGTCGTTTAATGTGCGCGGCGAGCCCATCGTGTGCAGCCCGGAAGACGCGTATCGCTGCTTCATGCGCACCGAGATGGACTATCTCGTCCTGGAGAATCACGTGCTTGCGAAGTCCGAGCAGCCCGCAGGAGAACAAGACGACTCATGGAAGAAGGAGTTTGAGCTTGACTAGCGCCCCCGCCGACGAAACGAGAGAACTGCGCAAGTTCGGCCTCGTGGTGGGGGCGGCGTTTGCGCTGATCTTCGGCCTGCTGTTGCCCTGGATATTTTCGTTCGGCACTCCGCTATGGCCGTTCATCGTATGCGCCGCGCTGGTCGTCCCGGCCGTCATTGCGCCTAAGCTGTTGCGGCCGGTGCAGCGCGGCTGGATGAAAGTGGCCGAGCCGATCGGGTGGTTCAACACGCGCCTTATCCTCGGGCTCGTGTTTTACCTTGTGTTTACCCCGGCTGGAGCGATTCGGCGCCTGATCGCCGATCCGCTGGTGCTACGGCAACGCCCTACCGAGTCGTATCGCAAGCCATCGCGGCAGCGGACCACTGAAAGCATGGAAAGGCCATTCTGATGATCGACCTGATCAAGGATCTCTGGGGGTTCATGGCGGATCGCAAGAAATTCTGGCTGGCGCCGATCATCGTCATTCTGTTGCTGCTCGGCGCGCTGGTGGTATTCGGCCAGGGCTCGGCGATCGCGCCTTTCATTTATACGTTGTTCTGATCGCGGCGCCGCTGTGAATATTCGGTTGTTTTTGCCCAACCACGGCGAGTTATCCGCTGCGACAATCCGCGCGCAGAACAACAAGGACGGCGCCAAGTGAAAGTGATGATTCTCGCCGGCGGTTTCGGAACGCGCATCAGCGAGGAAAGCGCGGTGCGGCCGAAACCGATGGTTGAGATCGGCGGCATGCCGATCCTGTGGCACATCATGAAGATCTATTCAGCGTACGGGCTGAACGACTTCGTGATCTGCTGCGGATACAAAGGCCACATCATCACCGAATGGTTCGCCTCGTACGCGTTGCATCATGCCGATGTGACGTTCGACCTGCGCGAAGGACAGACGACGATCCATCGCAACGGCATCGAGCCGTGGCGCGTGACACTGGTCGATACCGGCGACAAGACAATGACCGGCGGGCGCGTCAAGCGCGCAATGCGCTACATCGGCGACGAGACGTTCTGCATGACCTACGGCGACGGCGTCGCCAACCTCGACATCCGCAAGCTGATCGACTTTCACCGCCAGCATAGGAAACTCGCCACGATGACGGCCGTGCAGCCTGAAGGGCGCTTCGGCGCATTCACATTGAGCGCCGATCAGACGCTGGTGACCAACTTCCGCGAGAAGCCGCGCGGTGACGGCGCCTGGATGAATGGCGGCTTCTTCGTGCTTGAGCCGAGCGTGGCCGACTACGTCGAATCCGACGACGTTGTTTTCGAGATGCGGCCATTGCAGACACTGGCCGAGGAACATCAGCTTGCCGCCTATCGGCACGACGACTTCTGGATGCCGATGGATACGCTGCGCGACAAGCACGTGCTCGAGGATCTGTGGAACACAGCCAGAGCGCCGTGGAAGTGCTGGGACTGATGAAGTTGCAGCGGCCGCCCTACGTGTTCATGAACGGCCGCATCACGCCATGGGACGAGGCCACCATCCATGTCGCGAGCGAGGCTGCACTGCGCGCCGCTAGCGTATTCGAGGGGATCAAGGGCTATTGGCGGCACGACGGCAGCGAGTTTGCGCTGCTCGCGCTGCGCGAGCACTTTGACCGGCTGCGACGCTCCGCGCGCCTGCTGCATCTTCCGTTTTCGATGTCGTACGACGAATTCAAGGCAGCGTGCGCCAGCCTCTCCCATAAGCTTCTGACCGGCGAGCGCGATTTATGGCTGCGCACCACGCTGTTCGCGATCGAAGGACACTGGGGCGAAAACACTGCGACCGACCTCGTGATCACCGGCTACCAGCTCGACAAGAAGAGACCCGAAGCGATCGACGTCGGTGTCAGCACCTGGCAGCGTCCGGCAGACGCCGCGCTGCCGGCGCGAATCAAATCGACGGCCAACTATCAAATCGGCCGCCTGGCGCGAATCGAAGGCCGCATGCAGAACTTCGCCGACATGATTCTGCTGAACCAGCATGGCCGCGTCGCCGAGGCTTCGGGTTCGTGCGTCGTGCTCGCGCGCGATGGCATATTGATCACGCCGAGTGCCACCGAAGGCTGCCTCGAAAGCATCACGATCGAGATAATCCGCAAGCTGAGCGCGACACTTGACATCGCGTTCGAGCGGCGGCCCGTCGATCGAACCGAGTTGTATATCGCCGATGAAATGTGCCTGGCGGGAACGCTCGCCGAGCTGATCCCTGTACGTGGGGTCCAGTCTCATGCGCTGCCGGCTCGCGCTCCGCTGATCGAGCGACTGGCAAACGAGTTTTGGGATTGTGTGCGCGGCGTGCGAACCCACGCCGGAGTTTCATTGACGCCGGTTAGCGCCGCCTGAGCGGGCCTCATTTTCGATGAGAGGCGCCATCGCGAAAGGTGCTGCATGGATGCTGCTCGCCAGGATCGCCGACCGTTGCATCGGCCTGGTGAGCCTTCTGGTGCTGGCGCGGGTGCTGGTGCCGGCGGACTTCGGGCTGGTCGCAATGGCGATGTCGGTCATCGTGTTTGTCGATCTGGCAAGCACGTTCGGGTTCGATCTCGCGTTGATTCAAAAAGAGCATCCGACCCGCGAACACTACGACACCGCATGGACGCTGCAGGTCGGGTCCGGTCTGCTATGCGCTGCCATCATCGCCCTGCTCGCTTATCCGGGTGCGTGGTTCTACGACGAGCCGCGATTGCTTCCGGTGATGCTGGTGCTTGCGGTGAGCCGCGTGCTGGAAAGCTTCGACAACATCGGCACGGTCGACTTTCGGCGGCAGATGAACTTCTCACGCGAGTTTTCCTTCAGCGCGCAGAAGAAGATCGTCGGGTTCGTCGTCACGATTTCGCTGGCGGTGGCCTTCGAAACCTACTGGGCGCTGATCGCCGGCTCGGTCGCCGGCCGGCTCGCCGGCTTGATCCTGAGCTATACGATGCAGCCGTATCGCCCACGCTTCAGCCTGGCCGCGCGCGCCGACCTGTTTACGTTTTCGATGTGGATCTTCGTGGTGGGGCTGGCCAGCTTCGCAAGCCAGCGATCGTCGCACTTCGTCGTCGGGCGACAACTCGGGCCGGCCGCGCTCGGACTGTATACCGTCGGGTCGGAGATCGCCCTGCTTCCGGTCACCGACTTGATGGCGCCCATCAATCGTGCGGTATTCCCCGGATTTGCGCGGATGACGTCAGATCCGGTGCTGATGCGACAAAGCTTCGTCGATATCCTCGGAGTCATCTGGATCTTCGCGCTTCCCGCCAGCTTCGGCATCGCGGCGGTGGCCCACCCGCTGGTCCTCGCGATGCTCGGGAGCAAGTGGGTCGATGCAGTCATCGTGGTTCAGATTCTCGCGCTCGCGGGCGTGATGCATGCCGCGACTTCGAATCACTATTCGGCCTGGCTGGCCCTTGGCAAGACCCGGATCACCGCGCTGATGGAAGGGCTGCACTTCGTCATATTGCTGCCGTTGCTGCTGGTGCTGTCTCGAACTTTCGGACTTGCCGGGGTCGCATCCGCGGAATTCTTTGCGACTATTGTTTCGGTGCTGGTCGAGTGCGTGCTGATTTCGCGCGCCTTCGCCCTTTCACCTTCTGCCTACCTGCGCGGGCTGTGGCGGCCTCTGATCGCTGCCCTGACGATGGCGATCTGCGTGACGCTGCTGCTCAGCCGGCTTGACGCCTACGCATTCACCGCGAAGCCGCTGTTGCAACTGGCCATCGCATTGCCGGTCGGGGTTGCGGTATACGTGAGTGCGTTGACGATTTTGTGGTGGCTGTGGGGCCGGCCGCACGGTGCGGAGTCTCTTACGCTGCAACGCCTGTCGCAGGTTCTTCGCGCTTCGGGTCCGTTCTGGCGACGGCGTTTCCCACAGGGAGGAAGTCGATGAGTTATCGCGGTTGGATCGATTCGTTGAGATGCCCGGATTGCGAGGCTGCGTTCTCGTTTACGCCGGTTTCAGATGAGGCACCAGCGAGCATGCACTCGAAGCCTTCGAGTATCCGCAATGAAGATCAGGAAGCACTTGGCTACGGGCTGCTGCAGTGCCGCTGCTTTCGTTATCCCATCGTCGATGGTGTACCGATTTTGCTCAAAGGCAATATCGGGATGTTCGACCAGGGCGGCAGCTTCGAGTCCAAGGGGATTGCGGCCGAAGAAATCGCGGCACTGGTCGAGCAGCATCGCGGCAGCGAAGCACTGGTGCGATGCCTCGGCTTCACGCCGCACTTCGATCTGCTCGACAAGTTGCCGGGTTGGCGCTTGTGGCACAGCGAAGCCATCGAGCGATTCGGCCGGCGCAGGATCGAAGCGCGGCTGCGGGCGATGCTCGGCCGCGACCGGCGACAGTTGTCGGCAGAAGACTGGTTCGAGTTCTACTTCAGCGGCCCGACCGCCTCGGACCCGAACCACCTGCCTTACTACCGCAACCGTCTCGTGTTGCCGCGCACGCTGGCGGCGTTCTCCCTGCTGCGGCTATTGCCGTCTGCGGACAAGCCAGTGCTGGACATTGCCTGCGGGTACGGACCGTTCGCGCATTACCTGACGAAGCGGCGCAATTCAGTTCCTGTGATTGGCTTCGACTTCAACTTCTATCTCGTCTGGGGGCAGAAGCACTGGATCGCTCCGGAGGCAGCCTTCATCTGCGCCGACGGCAATAAACGCCTGCCGTTCGCCGACGGTACATTTTCGGCCGTGTTCTGCTCGGACGCGTTCATGTACCTGAAGGACAAACCGGGTCTGCTCGCCGAACTCGACCGCTGCGCACCGGGCAGGCCGGTGATCCTGTCGCGCGTCGGCAACAAGACCGCCTCACCCCGCGAAGTCCGCGGAGATTCGCACAGCGCCGAAGGCTACGTTGAAGTGCTTGCGAGCGGTCAGCCGCGCATATTCAGCGAATACGCACTGGTGCGGGACTACCTGGCGCGCCGCAATCCGCTGGCCGCGCATCCGACCGATCCGGCCGATCTTCGATGGGACAAATGGCTGCACTTCGTGTTGAATGGAGACGCGCTGCGACACGCGGATCCTGCCCCCGAGTGGCCGCATCACGTCGGAAAGCTGTCGTTTAACCCGCTGTTTGACCGCACGGATATCAAAGGAGGCCGGGTTCGGCTCGATTTCCGATTTCCCACCACCTGGTTTGCGTATCAGAATGGCGATATGTACGGGTACCACGGCGACCTGATCGAATGCAGCGCAGATGTGGTTGAGCGTGCGCGCTCGGGCGTTGTCGACCCTGAGGTCCAGAATCTCCTCGCGCGCTTCGTCATCATCGGTCTGCCGGAGCGCTACCTGAGGGCTCAAGACTGAATCGAGATGCCGAAGACCACTTCCCGCGAAGTCCGCATCGGCGTCATCGCGCTCGTTCCGGATCATTGGGGCCCGCCATGGAGCGTGCGTCATCACGTCCTGTGGCGTCTTTCGCGGCACTTCACGACCGTTTGGATCGACCCGGCTCCCACCTGGCGCGCCGCCTGGTCCAACCGGCGCGTTGACACCCAGCCATCGGTGTGCGAGTACGGCGATGCACCGGGGCTTTTGATCTACCGGCCGAGCGGCTGGCTGCCTCGATTGCATCGACTCGCTTTCCTGGCGCGGTTGACCGAACGGTTACGGCTGCGACACGCGCGACGACTGCTGAAGGATGCCGGATGCGATCGGTTCGTCCTGTATCTCTGGCGGCCTGACCTCGGCGCGGCACTGGACCTCGTTCGCCACGATCTCAGCTGCTATCACATCGACGACGAATACACGTTCTCGGAAACCGAGCAGCCGGTTTCAGCATCGGAGATGCAATTGCTGCAGCGCGCGGATCTGGTGATCGTGCATTCAACCGCGTTATTGGAAAAGAAAGGACGCATCAATCCTCATACGATCCACATACCCAATGGTGTCGATTACCGCGCGTATTCGACCCCGGCAGCGCCACCGGCCGACCTGGCTGCAATTCCGCAGCCGCGCATCGGCTACATTGGTGTGATCAAGACGCAACTGGATCTTGAACTGCTACGCAATCTTGCGCAGCGACATCCGGACTGGTCGATCGTGCTCGTTGGCCCGGTGGGTTATCTCGGTTCCCGTGCAGAGTTGTACCGCCGCCTGTGTGAAATGCCGAATGTTCACGCGCTCGGCCCAAGGCCGCTGCAGCAGCTGCCGGCCTACATTCAGCACATGGACGTTTGCATGTTGTGCTACCGGCTCGACGATTACACCAGGTACATCTACCCGGCGAAGCTGCACGAGTACCTGGCAAGCGGGCGCCCGATCGTCGGGTCACCGATTCGAGCGTTGGACGACTTTCGTGACGTGATCACGATCGCGGCTTCGGCTGACGAATGGTCTGATGCGATCGAACGGGCGTTGCTTCACGACGACGCTGACGAAGTGCGAAAGAAGCAGCGGCAGCGCATTGCCGCGGGGTATGAGTGGAATCAGCTGGTCAGCCGCATCGCGCGGAGCTTCGTGGAGCAGATCGAAGGCCGACGGCGCTCTGAAGCTCGCGCCGGTGAAGCCGCAACCACTTCAGCCGGACAAAGCGCGTGATATTGCAAAGCGTGACGCGACGAACTGCGCTGCAGGCGCCTTTGGTCAGCGTCGTCACACCTTTTTACAACACCGCGCCGTATATCGCCGAATGCATCGAAAGCGTGCTGGCGCAGCAGTACGGCAACTTCGAATTCATCCTGTCGGACAACGTCAGTGATGACGGCTCGCGCGAAATCATAGAACCGTATGCCGCACGCGACGCGCGCATCAGGTATATCCGGCACGATGCTTTCGTCAACCAGGTGCAGAACTACAACCGCGCGTTGCGCTACATCTCAGCCGACAGCCGCTACTGCAAGGTCGTGCAGGCCGACGACTGGCTCCTTCCCGAGTGCCTCCCGCGCATGGTGGCGGTGGCCGAAACGAGCGACTCGATCGCGTTGGTCGGCGCGTATGGCCAGATCGAGGAGCGTGTTCATTTCTTCGGACTTCCACTCGGCACATCGGTGTTCAGCGGAAAAGAGGTTTGCAGAAGATTCTGGGCCGAGGATCTGTATGTTTTCGGCTCGCCGACGTGCGTGATGTACCGCAGTGATCTGGTGCGCGCGCGGCCCGACTTCTACGATGAAGCGTGCCCGCTCGAAGACGCCGATGTCTGCTTCGAACTGCTGAAGGGCCGCGACTTCGGGTTCGAACACCAGGTGCTTACATTCACTCGACGCCAGGCCGGTTCGATACACGATGAACTCAAGCAGTACGACCAACGCCCACTGCTTGCGCTGATGACGATCTCGCGCCACGGGCAGGCGCACCTCGCGCCCGACGACTTCGCGCGCCTGCGCGCTTCACTCTTGCGTGGCTACCATCGCAGCCTGGGGGCCAATGTCCTGGGCGCTGTCGGGCGATCTGAGGGGTTCTGGCGTTTTCATCGGCAGGCAATGAGCTGCTTCGGCTTTCAGCCTTCATGGAACAAGGTGGCCGCTTATGCACTCGGCTCCGGTCTCGATCTGGTGCTGAACCCGAAAAGCACGGCCGAGAGCGCGTGGCGGCGCTTGCGGCGGCGGGGCGGGTCAGCCGCGTGAGGAGTCATTCGATGAACGCTGCGTCACGGACGGCACCGCGAACTGATGTCGTTTTGCTTGGCGCGCTGTATGCCGCCGAATTCTGCGCCCTGGCAGTGGCGGTTTGCATTCACCGGCTGGGCGACCGCTCACTCGCGAGCTCGATTCTTTCAACGCCCGGCATTGCAGCCGTCGCAGCGTTGGGTGGTTTGCTGGTCGCCATCGCGTTGATCGTGCACCGTTACCTTTCGAAGCGCCGTTCAGGCGACCGCGGCTTCGGACTGACAGTCGCGATGAACCTCGTTACCGTCGCATTGATATTCGCTTGCGTCGAGATTTCGGTCCGGCTTTTATCACGCAGCACGCCGGATACCGCGGTGTTGGCCAATACGGTGCTTGCACCGCGCAGTTGGGAAAACGCCACCGACTATTACCGGCAGATCCTGGCCAAGGCGGAGGGCGACCTGCTTTATCTGGTGTACGACGAAGCACTGGGATGGACCGTCGGGCCGAGCCGTCGGGCCGCAAAGGGTTTGTATTTGTCGAGCGCCGAAGGTCTGCGCGCGGCGCGCCAGGGCGTCGTGCTGGCCGGTCCCACGAAGAAGCGCCGCGTCGCAATCGTCGGCGATTCTTTCGTCTTCGCCGAGTTGGTCACTTTCGAAGAATCCTGGGGACATTTACTGGAAGCGAACTCCGGCGGCGAAGTGCAAGTACTCAACTTCGGGGTCGGCGGCTATGGGATCGACCAGTCGTATCTCAGGTTGAAGAAAGACATCATCGCGTGGAAGCCGGATGTCGTCATCATGGGGTTTCCGCTGGCCGACATCTTTCGAACCATCACCGTCTACCCGTTCATCAACTGGCCGGAATGGAGCATGCCGTTCTCGAAGCCGCGCATCGTGCCTGACGGCAACGCGCTGAAGGTGCTGAATGTTCCGGCGATCGCACCGACCGCGATTTTCGCCAAGTCATCGATAACAGATCTGCCCTACCTCGAGTACGACGCCGGTTTCAGTGCCCGCGAGTGGCGGCAAAGTCTTGCCGACATCTCGTACGCCAAGCGAGCGTTGTTCAGCGCGGTGACACCGTGGTCGGAGCCTGCGCCGTATGCAACGGAGGACAACCTGATCCAGCTCAACGCGGCAATCTTCCGCGCCTTCATCGAGCTCGCCAACGAAAATCAGATCATTCCGCTGCTCGCGTACTTTCCTGGGCAGCCCGAGATCGAGCGGCTCTCACGCGGCGAACCGACGCCGGCGCAACGCATCCTGGATGGAATCGGAGTGCCGTTGGTCGATACGACGCCCTGCATCATGGAAGTCGGTGCGATCGAAAGCTACATTCCGGGTGATCCGCACTATTCGGCGCGCGGCAATGCGGCGGTCGCAAAGTGCGTTGGAGCCGCACTGGACCGGGTCCTCGGGCAGCGCCAGGCGCAGGGTCGATGATTTTCGGTGTAACGAAAATCGCCGGCGTGTACCTGGTTGACATCGAGCCGCGCCCAGATCATCGAGGCATGTTCGCCCGCACCTACTGCGAGCGCGAGTTCACGGCGATCGGCGCGCTCGTACCCATGGTGCAGGCGAGCGTCTCATGCAGCAAAAAGCGCGGCACGGTGCGCGGCATCCACTTCCAGCGGCCGCCGTCGCGCGAAGCAAAGCTCGTGCGATGCATCCGTGGCCGGGTGTTCGATGTGATCGTCGATCTGCGGCCCGGCTCGCAGACTTATGCACAGCACGTTGCAGTCGAGCTGGACGCGCTGAGCCGGCGCGCCGTATACATACCGCCCGAAATGGGGCACGGCTTTCAGACGTTGGAAGACGACACCGAAGTCTTCTATCAGATGAGCGACTTTGCCGATGCCAGTCTTGCGGCCGGCGTGCGCTGGAACGATCCGGCATTCGGCATTCAATGGCCGCTGCCCGATGTGACGATTCACGAACGCGATGCGAGCTACGCTGACTTCAATGCTGGGCGCTCGCTGTGAGCAACGCTCTGTTCCCCGCGATCGAAACGATCGACGATTGCGCTGCACTCGCCGCGCGCGCGATGCAGCTGATCCGCGACATCTATCCGATCTGCCGCAGCATCACCGGCGCCGGTGTTCGTGAAACGCTGGCGCATGTCGCGCACCATGTGCCGCTCGAATACTACGAGGTCCCGTCCGGCACACCGGTGTTCGACTGGGAAGTGCCGCGCGAGTGGATTATCCGCGACGCGTTCATTGCCGATTCGCACGGGCGCCGCGTAGTCGATTTCCAGCGCCACAATCTGCACGTCGTCGGCTACTCGATTCCAGTCCGCACCCGGATGACGCTGGTCGAGCTGCGCCCGCACCTGCACACACTTCCGGAGCACCCCGACTGGATTCCGTACCGCACCAGCTACTACCGCGAAAACTGGGGATTCTGTCTTGCGCATCGTGCGCTGCAAGCACTGCCCGAAGGCGAATACGAAGTCGTGATCGACTCCGAGCTGCGGGCCGGCAACCTTACCTATGCGGAAGCGCATGCTCCCGGGGCCAGCGAAAAAGAATTTCTGATTTATACGCATGTGTGCCATCCGTCGCTATGCAACGACAACGCTTCGGGCATTGCAGTGGCAGCGGTGCTCGCCGCCGAGCTGGCCCGGCAGCAGCCGCATCTGTCGTATCGATTCGTGTTCGCGCCCGGCACGATCGGCTCGATCACCTGGCTGGCGCGTAACTCGCACCGGATTGCGCACATTCGGGCCGGACTGGTGGTCGGGCTGATGGGTGATCCGGCGCCGCTCACGTACAAGCGCAGCCGGCGCGGCAACACCGAGATCGATCACATCGCTGCCGGCGTGGTGCGCGCGATCGATGCGAACGCGCGGGTGGTCGAGTTTTCTCCGTACGGTTATGACGAGCGTCAGTTCTGTTCCCCGGGGATCGATCTGCCGGTCGGCCGGCTCACCCGCTCGCCGAACGGCGCGTATCCCGAATACCATAGCTCGGCCGACAACCTCGATCTGATTCGCCCTGGAGCACTTGCCGAATCTTTTCTCGCGCTGACGCGCATGATCCGCCAGGTCGATTCGAACCGGCTGTTGCGCAGCCTGAATCCTCATTGCGAGCCGCGGCTGGGCAAGCGCGGGCTGTTTCGCAATGTCGGCGGTGGCAGCCCGGCGCAAAGAGAAGAAGCCATGTTATGGCTGCTGAACCAGGCGGACGGCTTGCACGGATTGAATGACGTAGGCGCGGCATCCGGCATCCCGATCTCCGTTCTGAGCGAGGCCGCGGCTGCGCTGACCGCGGCCGGGCTGCTGGAAGACGCTACTTCGGAGGCAGCGAAAACGTGAACAGCGAGTGCCCCGCCATCACGGCGATGAACTGCTGGCCATCGACCGCGTACGACACCGGCGCGGCGTTGATCTCGCCACCGAGCCGCAGCTGCCACACTTTCTCACCGGTGTCAGAGTCGAACGCAAAGAACTCATCGCGATAGCCGGCGAATGCAAGTCCAGTGGCCGTGGACAGCACACCGCCGACCACTCGATGCACGACCGCGCCCTGGGCCAGCGGCGCTTGCCAGCGCACTTCGCCGGTGTCTACTGCGATCGCCTTGATCGCAACGGTGGTTGGCTGGTTGGTTGCGTTGTTCGATATCCCGCCCATGAACAACCGACCTCTTTCAAAACGCACGTTGTCATCGCGGAAATAAATGCTGGCGCCGTCAACCGTGGCAACGTACAGCAAGCGGCGCTCACTGTCATACGAAGGCGGCCACCAGTTGGTGCCGCCTCCAACCCACGGCCACACCAACGCACCGGTGCTGGTCGGGCGCGACGCCGGCCTGCGCAGCGGACGGCCACTTTCATCGAAGCCATCGGCCCAGGTTTGCTTCACGAACGCTGTTGCCGATAAAAACTTTCCCGATTCGCGATCGAGCGTATAAAAAAAACCATTGCGGTTCGCCCACAGCACAACGTCGCGCGGCTCGCCTTGCCACGGTATGCGGGCCAGGACCGGCTGCTGCACAGCGTCCCAATCGTTTTCATCCGCCGGCGTGAACTGATAATGCCAGCGCAGTTTTCCGGACGACGCATCCAGCGCGACCACGGAATTGGCAAACAGGTTGTCACCCTTCCGCACACCGCCGTGGTGCGCCGGAGCGGGATTGCCGGCGCCCCAGTAGATGAGGTCTCGCTTCGGGTCGTAGGCGCCGGTACTCCAGGTCGCCGCCCCGCCGACTTTCCAGGAGTCACCGCTCCAAGTGTCATGTCCTGGCTCACCCGGCCCCGGCACGGTATGAAATTTCCACAGCAGCCGACCATCGGATGCCTCAAACGCAGCAATGAACCCACGCGCGCCATGGTCGCTTCCCGATATCCCAACCACCACTTTGTCTTTCAGCGCCAGCGGCGCGCCGGTCATCGCATAGCCATCGCGGTTTTCGGCCACCGGCGTTTCCCAGATCATTCGTCCGGTGTTGGCGTCGAGAGCGATCAGGCGCGCATCGATGGTTGCGACAAAAATCTTGTCGCCAAGGATGGCAACGCCACGATTGACCGAGCCGCAGCAGAGCAGCAGGTTCGACGGCGGCGCCCTTCTGAATTGCCACACTTTGCGACCGGTTCGAGCGTCGAGCGCGACGACTCCTCCGGGCGACTCGGTCACGAACAGCAGCCCGCCCGCCGCAATCGGCGAGGCTTCGAGCCACTGATCCGCCGAACGCAGCTGCGCGATCCATGCCACGCGCAACGCGCCAACATTGTCTTTGGTAATTTGCGACAGCGCGCTGTGGCGATGTCCGGCGTAGTTGCCGGCGTACGTCAGCCAATCTTGCGGTGTGTCCGACGCTGCGACGATCGACTGCGGGTGGACGTTAATCGTCTTGTGCGGCAACGGCGGACCGTTATCACCGGTGTCGGCAGAGTTCACTGCGAGCCCGCGCAAGTAAGCGTGCGTCTGCCAGATCTCGAGATCCGTCACCGGTTGCGCCGCCATCGCGGTCCCGGGCCGGCCCCATTTTGTAGCGGAGAAAAAAGCCCAGTCGGTCGTATTACCCACTGACGCCACCAGATCCGGACCGGCCAGTCCGCGCCCGGCATCACCATGACAACCGGCGCACGACTTTCCGAAGACCAGCCGGCCGCTTTCCGCCGCATCACGATCTCTACCGAAGCTGTTCTGTACGCCAGCGTGTACGTTTGGACTTTCGGCCAGTGGCTCCAGATAAACGGGGCTATTGGGTGCGAGCCATCTCACCAGTTCGCGCAAGGGGACCTCCGGCAAATGTCCCGAAAGCTTCGCGTGCACGACGCGGGCACGCCAACTTAGCGCGTCGGAGCGGGCAACCACGATCGCCAGTCCGACCGCGACGAACGCGATACCTATTACAACTAGCCAGGCCAGACGCAGCTTTAGTCGCATTCTGTGTATCGGACGCGCAGTCGCATAGCGCTCTATCTTGCCTCAATTCCGACGGCCCGAATTCTGCTCGCTGTCCCGAAGTGCGCACTTGGGGTCAGGTGCTGTAGGTATGCTCGATCCCGCTCGACCGCAATCAGAACGATGTCAAAAGGGAACTTGAATGTCTGGCGGAAGAATTAGTCGACGAGATGCGCTGAAAGCGCTTGTTGCAACGACCTCGGTATTGACGGGGTGCGGAGGCGGGTCGGATGCCAGCGCGCCTGTGGGCCTTACCGGCCCCGGCCTGCCGCCCTCGGGGTCGCCGCC
>JBGSWY010000502.1:0-6192 GCA_041751715.1 Burkholderiaceae bacterium | reverse complement strand
ACGGCGTCAGGCCGGCCATGTCGAAGGGAACTTCGGCTGGATCGAAGCGCGGCGTGCCCATGTAGACCGACACTTCGCCATTTTCCTGCAGCCGCGGCTCGATGATGCCGGCGAGCGTTTGCACGCGAATCACCGGCTTCGAGGTCAGCCCCTCGTCATGCACGAACTTGACGAAGCACCGGGCGCCGTTGCCGCATTGTTCGACCTCGCCGCCATCGCTGTTAAAAATGCGGTAGCGAAAATCGACGTCCGGCTGCTGCGCTGGCTCGACCACCAGTATCTGGTCCGCACCAACGCCGAGATGGCGATCCGCCAGGGCACGCAGTTGCGCGCGCGACAGATCGATTCTTTGGGCGATGGCATTCAACATCACGAAATCGTTGCCGGCGCCGTGCATCTTCGTGAAGCGAAGCTTCATCGATCAGGCTGTCGTCGGCGTGCCGGTGGCGCGACCGTACACGCTCGCCTGTCCGGTCGGACGCGTCTTGAAACGCCGATGCGTCCATAGATACTGCTCCGGCATGTGCAACACCCAGCGCTCGATTTCGCGATTCATGCGGGCGGTGTCAGCTTCGATCGAGTCGCCGGGAAAATCAGCCCACGGCGGCTCGAAGTGAAGCACGTATCCGTCTTCGGTCATCTCTGTCACCGCCATCATCACACGGGCGCCGACCATGCGCGCGATGCGCGGCACCATCGGGATGGTGGCCGATGGCACACCGAAGAACGGCACGAAGATCGAATTGGCCGCGCCCAGGTCCATGTCGGGCAGGTAGTACAGCGGCAGCCCTTCCCTCACGCCTCGAATCACGGTTCGCATGTCGGCGCCTTGCCGTGCCACCAGCACCGGCTCATTGAATCGCCGCCGCCCCATCAACGCCCACGCATCCCATACGGGATTGCTCTGCTTCGAATAGATGGACATGCCGCGCATCAGCGTGTTGAAGCGAATACCGCCGGCGTCGAGGCCAACAAAATGCGGCGCGATCATGATCAGCGGCCGGCCGGCAGCTGCCTGCAGATGCTCGAGCCCCTGCACGCGGATGAGGTTCTCGACAGACCGGCGATCGCCGCGCCACAGCACCGAATGATCGAGCCCGCTCCGCGCGATGTTGCGAAAGCACTGACGCCCGATGCGGACGCGCTGCGCTTCGCCGGTCGACGGAAAACACAGCCGCAGATTGGTCAGCGTCACGCGGCGCCGCGGCGCGACGATCCACCACAGCAGATCGCCGACCACGTTGGCCAGGCGCGTGCGTGCCCGTTGCGGCCAGTTCAGCGTTGCATTGATCAACGCGATCGACAGTCGCGCGGTCAGCCTGCCGATGAGGGCGTTCACTGCGGGCCCTCGACCCTGCCCGCCGGACGCTTGTAGCGGTTGTATCCCCACAAGTACTGCGCCGGAGATTCGCGGATCAGCGTTTCCAGCTCCCGGTTGATCATTGCCACATCGGTAGTTGCATCACCGGTCAACGGTTGCTCGAGACGGCGAGTATGAATCCGGTAGCCGCGGCCGCGCGGCAGCCGCTCGCCGTACACAAGAATGATGGCTGCATTGAACTGGCTAGCAAGCCGCGCCGGCAACGTCATCGTGTACGCCGGGCGACCAAAAAACGGTACCCATACGCCGTCGCCCTGCGATGGCACCTGGTCCGGCAAGATGCCCACCGCCTCGCCATTCTTCATCGCCCTGATCAACATGCGGACACCGCGCAGATCGGCCGGCGCCAGATGCAGGTGTTCGACCCGCCGGCCGGTTTCCATCACCTCGTGCAACAGGCTCTTGCGCGGAATCCGATACAGCGCCGTCATCGGCCGGCGCAACGGCCCCGCATGCAGCGCGTATCCCTTGGAGACGATCTCGAAGCAGCCCAGATGCGGGGTCAGATACACGGTGGGCCGGCCGGTCACCTGCGCCGCCTGCATCCGTTCGAAATCCGCCGGGTCGATCTTGCTGAACAAATCGCGCGCCGGTCGCATCCAGATCCAACTCGCCTCGAACGCCTGCCTACCGGCTCCGCGTGCCGCTTCCCTGATCATCGGAGGGTCGCTGTAGCCCGCTCCCGCAAGATTGTCACGCATGCGCTTGCGGTAATTCGGCGCCAGCCGGTACACGACGCGGCCGAGGACTCCGCCTACCCAGTGCACGACCGGCAACGGAAGCACCGACACCAGCCAGAAGATCAGCGTCACCACAGCGTGCAGGTTCTCCGGCGGTTCTACTACAATCGCCGCTTCGCCGAGTTAACGACAACTTGCGGGGCGATCTTCGGAGCATAGCCGAGGCAAATACCGCTAAAGCGTCGCACTCCAAAAGTGCGAAGCGCATTTAACGCAACGTTCGCAAGGAGTGCACGATGTCCGGCAATTTCCTGTTTACTTCCGAATCCGTCTCCGAAGGCCATCCGGACAAGGTGGCCGATCAGATCTCCGACGCCATTCTCGACGCGATCCTGGCGCAGGATCCACGCTCCCGCGTCGCTGCCGAGACGCTATGTAATACCGGACTGGTCGTGCTGGCCGGCGAAATCACCACCAACGCGCATGTCGACTACATCGAAGTCACGCGCAACACCATCAAGCGCATCGGCTACGACAACACCGAGTTCGGCATCGACTACAAAGGCTGCGCCGTGCTGGTCGCCTACGACAAGCAGAGCAACGACATTGCGCAAGGCGTCGATCACGCATCCGACGACTATCTGAACCAAGGCGCCGGCGACCAGGGCCTGATGTTCGGCTATGCGTGCGATGAGACGCCCGAGCTGATGCCGGCGCCGATCTATTACGCGCACCGGCTGGTCGAGCGCCAGGCCGATCTGCGGCGCGACGGCCGAATGCCGTATCTGCGCCCGGACGCGAAGAGCCAGGTGACGATGCGCTATGTCGACGGCAAGCCGCATTCGATCGACACCGTCGTGATCTCGTCACAGCATGCGCCCGAGATGTCGGATGGCAAGGTGATGAAGAAGGAGTTCACCGAGGCGGTGATCGAGCTGATCATCAAGCCGTCATTGCCGCCCGAGTGGCTGAAGAACACGCGCTACCTGGTGAACCCGACCGGACGCTTCGTCGTCGGCGGGCCGCACGGTGACTGCGGACTCACCGGCCGCAAGATCATCGTTGACACCTACGGCGGCGCGTGCCCGCATGGCGGCGGCGCGTTCTCGGGCAAGGATCCGTCGAAGGTCGATCGCTCGGCCGCGTATGCCGCGCGCTATGTCGCGAAGAACGTCGTTGCAGCGGGCATTGCACGCCAGTGCCAGGTGCAGGTTGCGTATGCGATCGGCGTTGCCGAGCCGATGAACATCACGGTTTACACCGAGGGCACCGGCGTAATTCCGGATGATCAGATCAGCCAACTGGTGGCAGAACACTTCGATCTGCGGCCGAAGGGCATCATCCTGATGCTCGACCTGCTGCGGCCGATTTACGAAAAGACGGCGGCCTACGGGCACTTCGGCCGCGACGAGCCGGAATTCAGCTGGGAGAAAACCGATCGCGCGGCGTTGCTGGCGGATGCGGCCGGTATCAAGCGCAAGGTGGCGGAAGCGGTCGAAGCCTGACTTCGTCGGGCCGAGGTGGACCTCTGTGCCGATTCCTTTCGGCGCAAAAGCGGTGCATCATGACCGCCGGAGAAGGTGTCAACGTCAAATAAACGTGCTCCGCTGGCGCGCGTCGCGCGCCGCCGCCCTGATCCGTTGCAGTAACAACCACCCAGGAGAAGCGCATGCAACTCAGGAAAAAACTCGTTGTGACCGCGATGTCGGCGGTTTTTGCCGCCGGTACGCTTGCCAGCGGCGCTGCGCAGGCCGTGGATCGCATCCGATGGGCGGTGCCGATGGCGTTCGGCTCGAATCTGACCGCACTCGGCGACACGATGCCGTGGGTCGCCAACATGCTCGACAAGATGAGCAGCGGCGCCATCAAGCTCACGGTGCAGGAGCCGGGCAAGATGATTCCCGCGCTCGCGGTGTTCGACAATGTCAGCGCCGGCAAGGTCGACGCGGGCTATTCGTGGATGGGTTACGAGATCGGTAAGCTTTCTGCCTCGGCGCTGTTCGGCGCCACGCCGTTCGGCCTGGAACCCGACGAATACATCGCCTGGTATTACTTCGCGGGCGGCGACAAACTGGTCAAAGAGCTGTACGCGCCGCACAACGTGGTGCCGATTTTCTGCGGCACGATTGGCCCGGAGGCGGCCGGCTGGTTCAGGTTCGAAATCAAGAACGTCGAGCAACTCAAAGGACTGAAGTTCCGCGCCGCCGGTCTGGGCGGCAAGGTCGCGCAAAAGGTCGGCATGTCGGTCACATTGTTGCCCGGCGGCGAGTTGTTCCAGGCACTGGAAAAAGGCGTGCTCGACGGCACCGAGTTCTCGCTGCCGACGGTGGACGAACAGCTCGGCTTCTACAAGGTCGCCAAGTTCTACCACCTGCCCGGATGGCATCAGCCGTCAACTTCACAGTACTTGTACGTCAACAAGAAAGCGTGGGACGGGCTGAAGCCCGATACGCAGGCCATGATCGAGGTCGCCTGCACGGCTGGCGTGACGATGTCGATCGCAAAGGCCGAGGCGTTACAGGGGCCGGCTATCGAGAGGTTCCAGAAGGAAGGCGTCAAAGCGGTCAAGCTGCCCGATACGGTGCTGCGCGCGTTCCAGAAGGCGACCGACGAGGTGATGACAGAAGAGTCCGCCAAAGATCCGATGTTCAAGAAGGTCTACGAGTCGCAGAAGGCGTTTCAGAAACAGCACAAGATCTGGAAGGATCTCGGCTATCTGCCGCGCGATTGGAAGTAACAGGGCGCGTTATTAGATGGAGCGGCCCGAGGCGCATGTTCAGCCTTCCGTAGCCGCGATACCCGGGGGAGGGCGTCTCGTCCTTCCCCGCAACCGCGTTTCGAACGCAATCGACCGCGTGATCGTGGTAGCAGGCGATGTCGCCTCGTGGCTATGGCCATTGCTGGTGGCCGTCGTTGTGCTGCAAGTCGTGCTGCGTTACGGCTTCGGGCGCGGCTCGGTGATGTTCGAAGAAATCCAGTGGCACATCTATGCCGTCGGTTTCATGATCGGACTGTCGTATTGCGCCGACGTGGACCGCCATGTGCGCGTCGATGTACTCGCCGAGCGCTGGCCGCTGCGCACCCGCGCCTGGGTCGAGCTCGCCGGGCTGGCGCTCTTCATGCTTCCGTTCGTGCTGCTGATCGCGGTCGAAGGCGTCGGTTACGCGAAAGCAGCGTGGGACTTCGGTGAGGTTTCCGCTGCGCCGGGCGGACTGCCGTATCGCTGGGCGGTGAAGTCATTCATCACGATCGCTTTCGCTCTGCTGACGCTGGCGGCGCTGTCGCGGCTGACCCGCTGCACCACACTGCTGTTCGCGTTTCCGCGGCCGCTCGCATCCGACACCGTGCGTCAGGGATAGGGCATGGAACTGTACGAGGTGCTCGTCATCCTGATGTTCGTGGCGTTCATCGTGCTGATTTTCACCGGCTATCCGATTGCCTGGATCATGGGCGGCATCGCATTGTGGTTCGCCGCAGTCGGCGTGCTGCTGAACTCTCTGGGCTTCGACACGTACCTGCTGAAGAACTACGCCAGCTTCACGATCATCGTCGACCGAATATGGTCGATCATGGCCAACTGGGTGCTGGTGGCGCTGCCCAACTTCGTTTTCATGGGGCTGATGCTCGACCGCTCGGGCGTCGCCGAAAACCTGATGACGAACTTCGTCAAGGTATTCGGCCGGCTGCGCGGCGGGCTGGCGATCACCGTCGTGATCATCGGGTTGCTGCTCGCCGCCTCAACCGGCATCGTCGGCGCTTCGGTGGTGTTGCTGTGCACGCTGGCGTTTCCGATCATGCTCGAGCGCGGTTACTCGAAAACGCTCGGCGCCGGCGTGATCGCCGGCGCCGGCACGCTCGGCATTTTGATCCCGCCCAGCATCATGCTGGTGATCATGGCCGATCAGCTGTCACTGGCGGTCGGTGATCTGTTCATGGGCGCGGTCGTGCCCGGCGTGTTAATGGCGCTGATGTACATCATCTACATCGTCGTGCTCGGATTCGTGCGACCCGCGATGATGCCAGCGCCGCCGAAGGCGCCGCCGCTGACACTGCGCGATATCGGCGGCACGCTGCTCGCGGTGGTCCCGCCGGCGCTGCTGATCCTGGCGGTGCTGGGTTCGATCTTCGGCG
>JBGSWY010000501.1:0-3769 GCA_041751715.1 Burkholderiaceae bacterium | reverse complement strand
CCGCCCCAAGTTCATCGCGTGCCCCCGCGGGGGGCGGGCGCGCAGCGACCGGGGGCGCACGCTCAAACGATGGTCGTTAGGACGTTACCTGCGAGCGCTGGTCTGACATGGTTGCGGGAAGCGCTCGTCCTGTATCGGCGTCAGCCATTCGCCTTCACTGCACTGGTCATCCTGTACACGATGACGATTTCGCTGTTGGCCTATGTGCCGCTGGTCGGGATGGCGCTGGCGGCGGTGCTGGTCCCATTTGGGACGGTCGGTCTGACGCTCGCCGGGCGCGAAGCCGAGCGAGGCACGCCACCGATGCCGACGCTGATGGCCGAGCCGTTTCGCGACGCCGCGCAACGCAAGGCCCTCGCCAGCCTGGGTTTCATCAACGCGGCGATGGTGCTGTTGCTGGTGTCCCTAGTTTCGATTCTCGCGGCCGATGACCTGTCGCAATGGAAGGTCGTCGACGGTCAGATCGACGCGGTGTCAGCCGGGGAGAACTTCCCCTGGGCGGCGATCGCGGTTGCGGCCGCCCTATATGTCCCGATCCTGATGTTGACTTGGTTTGCACCGCAGCTTGTCGCGTGGCACGCGCAACCGGTGGGCAAAGCGTTGTTCTTCTCGTTTTTCGCCTGCTGGCGCAATCGCTGGCCCTTCATGACGATGGTCGCGGCGCTCATCGTGCTTTCGTTCGGCGTGATATTCATCGTGACGCAGGCACTGCAGGCGTTCGGCGCTTCGCCGCAGCTGGCATCGATGCTGTTCGCGCCGGTGGCGCTGGTGCTGATCAGCGTGGGTTATGCCACGCAGTATCCGATCTATCGCAGCCTGATCGAAGTCCCGGACAAAACGACTGCGTAAAGCGCCGCCGGGCCGCTCACGCCGGCACAGTCGGCCATCGGCGGCGAACATGCGCCCGCGCCCGGTGCGCAAGAACGCCACCGTGATTGCAGGTAACGCCAAGGTGGCGGCAGACAACAGGCAGGTCCAGTTCGAGCACCGTGCGTAACTCGAACATCGCACGCGTGCGATCCGGCAGTTCGCGCAGGCACGACGCGAGCGTCGTCCAGAACCATTGGGCGTGCCGGCGTGCATCGATTTGCTCGGCCGGATCGTCCGCCGGCGTCTGACCAAACTCTGACCCCGCCTCCGTCGCCCGATCGATCGCCGCCTCGAGCGCATCAGGAGCGTGCGGCGACTCTTTTGCATGTGCGCGATAAATATCGACTGTCTTGTGCCGCAGCACCGCATGCGCGTAGGTGTCGAATTGCGCGGCGCCCCGGTAGCGGTCGGGCGCATCGAACAGCGCCAGCAGCGTCTCCTGCGTAACGTCCTGCGCATCGGCTTCGCTCAGGTTGCGTAGCGCATAGTGCAGCAACCGCGTGCGCAAAGCGGCCACTGCATTCGGGTCATTGAACAGCTCGCGCGCACTGGTGGCAGGCATCGGCTTAACGCTCCTCTTACGGTTTGAGCCGCAGGCAGACCGTAGACGCCAGGTATCACGAAAGTGTCACGAAACCGCAGCGCCGCGATCAAATCGGCGTGACGATTCGGTTCTCTTCGTCTGTAAGCTCGGGGGTGAAGACTCGACTCACTGGGCCCATGCTGCGCACCCTTCTCATCGTTGAAGACCAGCAAGATCTGGCCGAGCTGGTCGCGCTGCACCTCGCCGATCTGGCGCAGCGGATTCATCTGTGCAACGACGGCACCGAGGCGCTGCGCATCGCCGCCTCCAACCCGCCCGACCTCGTGGTCCTCGATCTGGGCCTCCCCGGCCTCGACGGGCTGGAGGTATGCCGCCGCCTGCGCGCCGCTCCGCGCTATGTGCCAATCCTGATGCTGACCGCGCGTTCGAGCGACGCCGAGCGCGTCCTGGGGCTGGAACTCGGCGCAGACGACTACCTGGTGAAGCCGTTTAACGTGATGGAGCTGGTCGCGCGGGCGAAAGCGATCGTGCGCCGAATGGAAGCAGCGGACGGCGCCGCCGCCGACGCCATCGTTTGCAACGGCGCGCTGCGTATCGATCCGTCGGCGCGCCGCGTCACGCTTGATGGCGCGCAAATCGGGTTGACCGCCCGCGAGTTCGACTTGCTGCTGTACTTCGCGCGTCACCCGGGCCGCGTGTTCACGCGCGAACAGTTGCTCGACACCGTGTGGGGCGGAGCGCACGGCGGGTATGCGCATACGGTGAACTCGCATATCAACCGGCTGCGGGCGAAGATCGAAACCGACGCCGCCGATCCGCACCGGATTCAAACCGTCTGGGGCGTCGGTTATCGCTTCGCCGCGGAAGGCGGCTAGAACGCCAGTGCTCGCGCGCATTCGCTCGCAACTGCACTGGCGACTGTCGCTGGTGCTAATGGCGTTGTTCGTTTTGTTCGCGCTCCTGGCCGGCGCGATTCTGCGGCAGTTCAGCATCAGCCATGAGCAGGAAGTCGCGCAGCGCATGAACAGCGACGTGGCGATGTACATCGCACGGCAGCAGATCCTGAGCGCGGTGCCGACAGTTGACCGCAGCGCACTGGCGGAGCTTTTTCGCTACGTGATGATCGTGAACCCGGCGCTCGACGTGTATCTGCTGGACCTCGAAGGCCGCGTGCAGGGCTACGACCCTGGGCGTGGCCCGCTAGTACGACAACAGGTACCGCTCGACCCGGTGCATTCATTTCTGCGTGGCGAAGATCCACTGCCCATTCGAGGTGTCGATCCGCGCAGCCTGGCGGATGTGGTCTTCTCGGCCGCGGCGGTGGGCGATCCGTCCCGCCCGACCGGCTACGTCTATGCCGTGCTCAGCCGTGCGGCGCCGAGTGAGGCAGCGCTCGGCCAGGGCAGTTTCGGCCTGTCGGCCGCGTTGTTGTCGTTCGCTCTTGCCGTACTTTTCCTCGGCGTCACCGGCGCATTGCTGTTTCGCTCGCTGACCGGACGCCTGCGGCAGCTCGCGCAGCGGGTCGATCAGTTCGAAGCGGGGCGCTTCGTCGCGCCTCAGTCCCCGGCCGCTGCGCCGCGCGGCGGTGACGAGCTGGCGCGGCTGACGCAGGCATTTGACACGATGGCCGCAAAAATTGCGGCCCAGTTCGCGCAGATCGAATCGATCGATCTGAACCGACGCGAAGCCGTGTTGAACGCCTCGCACGATCTGCGGACACCGTTGGCCGCGCTGCAGGGCTATTTGCAGACACTGCAGATCAAGGATGATGTGCTGAGCGCCGAGCAGCGCACTTCGTACATCGCTATCGCGCAGCGCCATGCAGCTCGCATGGGGGTGCTGGTCGAGCAGATGTTCGCGCTCGCCAAGCTCGACGCGCCTGAAACAGCACCGAAGTGCGAGGCATTTTCGCTGGCCGAACTGGCCGGCGATATCGTGCAGAAGTACCGCTTGCGCGCCGCCGAGCAGGGCGTCATGCTGATCGCCGCCGTCGACACCGATGCGCCCCAGATGTGGGCCGATATCGGCATGACCGAGCGCCTGATCGAGAACCTGGTGGACAACGCGCTGAAGTTCACGGCGAGCGGCGGCACGGTTCGCGTCGAAGTGCGCGCCGCTGCCGAAACCGCTGCGATCGAGCTGACCGTCACCGACACCGGATGCGGAATTGCCGACGACGATCTGCCGCACATTTTCGAACGCTTTGAGCGCGGCGGCGCTGCAGCTCGCGGCGACGTCGTGCTGGCAGGCTCGGGACTCGGGCTGGCCATCGTGCGCCGCATCGTCGATCTGCATGGCGCCACGCTGGAAGTCTTCAGCCGCGTCGGCGAAGGAACGCGCTTTTCGGTGCGGTTT
>JBGSWY010000500.1:0-8261 GCA_041751715.1 Burkholderiaceae bacterium | reverse complement strand
CGCGCTTCAGCGCCCGGCTCGCGAACGCCACTGCGCCGCTCGAGGCAGCCGTCAGAATCGCCGCAGCCAGCCCGAAGCTGAGCGGCGGCAGCGCGTCAAACATCGGCCACTGTTGCGGCTTAACCGTCCACAGGAACAGGTACGAGAACACGAGGCACGCGAAGATCGAACCGGAGACGAAGATCAGCACCATCATCGCCCACCACGATTGCGACGAAGGCCCGGTCATGTAAACGGGCAGCGTGATGCCGCCGCCGATATCGACCGGCGGATGCGAATAACCCGGATCGGTTTCCCACAGCCAGGCGATCATGCTGGCTACCGCGATCACGCCGCAGATGAGTGCAGGGACGACCAGCTTGACCGTGAGCAACATGAAAAACGCTGCGGTGAAGAACGCCGCTAAAAGCGGCGACCAGGCGGGCATCGGCATCTGCAGCAGCCATTGAGGCTTCGCTTCGATCGGGCTCGTGATGATCGTCTCGCGCCCGCCGGTGGCGGTGTTCGGCAGGTAGTACCGGCCTTCCTCGACGTCTTTTGCAAGATTTGGCTGTTCCCACAGCGGCTCGCGGCTGGTGATGATCGGAATGCTGCGATTCGAATAGTTTCCGTTCGGCAGCCACTCGAGCGTGCCGGCGTTCCAGATATTGCCGGCGTTTTCTTCGGCAGACATGCGGAACTTGCGCGCGAGATCGAACAGGAAGAGCGCGACACCGGCGGCGATCATGAAAGCGCCAATTGTCGAGACCATGTTCAGCGTGTCCCAGCCCAGTCCCGCTGAATACGTGTACACGCGGCGCGGCATGCCCGCCAGCCCCGTGATGTGCATCGGGAAAAATGCGACGTTGAATCCGACGAAGATCAATCCGAACACCCAGCGCCCGATGCGCTCCGACAGCGCGTTCTTGCTGGTGTAGGGCAGCCAGTAATAAAACGCCGCGAACAGCGGAAACACCATGCCGCCGAACAGCACGTAGTGAAAGTGCGCGACCACGAAGTAGGTGTCGTGCACCTGCCAGTCGAACGGAATCACCGCCACCATCACGCCGGTCAGCCCGCCGAGCACGAAGGTGAACAGAAAGCCGAGCACGAACAGCATCGGTGTTTTCAGCTGCGCCTTGCCGGCGGCCAATGTCGCGATCCACGCGAAGATCTGAATGCCGCTCGGAATCGCTACCGCCATGCTGGCGGCCGAGAAAAAACTCAGGCTCAGCTTCGGGATGCCGGTCGCAAACATATGGTGCACCCACAGGCCGAAGCTCAAGAATCCGGTGCCGACCAGCGCGAACACCACCAGCCGATGGCCGACCAGCGGCGTGCCCGCCATCGTCGGGATGATCATCGAGACCATGCCCGCAGCAGGCAGGAAGATGATGTAGACCTCGGGGTGCCCGAAGAACCAGAAAAGGTGCTGCCACAGCAGCGGATCGCCGCCTTTTTCGGCGGCGAAGAACGGCCAGCCGAACGCGCGCTCGAGCTCGAGCAGCAGGGTGGCGAGGATCACCGCCGGAAACGCGAAGATGATCATCACCGCAAACACCAGCATCGCCCACGCGAAGATCGGAATCCGGTCGAGCGTCATGCCGGGTGAGCGCGTGCGCAATACGCCGACCACGATCTCGATCGCGCCTGCGATGGCCGAGATTTCGATGAAGCCGATACCCAGCAGCCAGAAGTCTTCGTTGAAGCCCGGTGAATACTTTTCGCTGGTCAGCGGCGGGTACATGAACCAGCCGCCGCGCGGCGCCAGGTCGAAAAAAATGCTGCCGAAGAAAATCAGGCCGCCGACAAAGTAGGCCCAGAACGCATACGCGGAGAGACGGGGAAACGGCAGGTCGCGCGCGCCGAGCATGTTCGGCAGCAGCAGAATTCCCATCGCTTCGACCGCGGGCACGGCGAACAGGAACATCATGATCGTGCCGTGCATCGTGAACAGCTGGTTGTAAAGATTCGGAGTGATGAAACTGTTCTCCGGCACCGCGAGCTGCGTGCGCATCAGCAGCGCCATGATGCCGGCCAGCACGAAGAACAGGAACGCCGTGCCGACGTAGAACACGCCGATGTAGTTGTTGTTGATGACCGTGAGGAAGCGCAGCCCGCGCGGCGGCTGCCAGATTTTTTTCAGCGCTTCGAACTCGCCGGGCGGGCGCGGCAGTGGATTGGGCAGCGCCGGGGTCATTTCAAACTCTGCGAGTTGGCGGCGATGGCGCGCACTGACGCTTTCGAGCGGTGGAGGTGAATGCCGGTACCGTAGCAGATGAATGCAATGCGCGGGTGCAGTGAGGGAGCAGCCAGCGAAGGCCGTTCAAGCGTTACTCGTGCAGTCCCTGCTTGATCCGCCGTAATGCCTGTTTGTCGAGGAGGTCCTTCTCCCGGTAATCGGTCTTGGTGCGAAGAAGACCGTCGATGTTCAGGACTCGGATTACGATGCCTTCAATCTGTACCTCGCGAATAAACGGCTGCATCGACTCGTACGTCTCGCCGTTCGCCGCAAACAGAAGATCGACGGCAAGCTCGTCCGCGACGCGGATGTTTTCGATATCGTCTTCGGACTGCTCGAACCACTCGGGTTTCAACTCTTGCGACGATGCGAGAAAATTCATGGCGCGCTTGATCTTCTCGCCGTTCTGTTTCGTTGCCCTGATCAGAACATCGACGTCTTCGGTTGCGCGAACGAACCCGTTGAGACGAACTGCCTGGCCTCCGATCAAGGTGTACTCAACGCCTTCCTCTGCGAATCGGAAAAACAACCTGAGAAGAGGATCGTCGATGCTCATTCTTGCTTGATTCTGCGTGCGGCCGCCAATGCCCGCTCGGCGTCAAGACTCGCGAAGAATTCGAACGTGCCGCGATACACACCGCGCCGCGGCGCTGAAAGCGCGAATCGCAGCATCGCATCGAGAGCGCGGCCCCGGCGATAAGCCTCTGCGGGATCGAGCTCAACCTCGGACCAGTTCCTGCGATTGCCGATGATTCGCATAAGCGCCTCGCTGTTCAATGCGACCTGCCAATTAGCCGATGCTACCGCGCAGCGGCGGCGATACGTGGATCGTAAGGCGCAGCAGCGGACGCCGCTTGTTGCGAAAGCATGAGGTTCACAAAAGAAAGCTATGCAACCGAACAGACTATTGACTGCCCTTGGTGGTAGTGAGGCAGCCATCCGCAGAGGCAGCAGGAGAAGCGGAAGCTGAAGTTGCCGCCGGCGTGATCGCTCAGCGTATCCGCTCGACCGTAGAGGCGATCAGCACCGGTCGCTTGCCTTCGTATTCGGCTTCGAGCCGCTGGTCCACGTCCCAGCCAACGAGGGGCTCGACGTCAGCTGCAACGAAGCGGTGCACGACCCCGGTTACGCGGACTTTGTTCCTCAGCCATTGATCGTCGATGCTGCCGGGCGCCATTGCCTGCGGCGTCAGGACCAGCAGATCTTTGTCTGTACCTGCCGGAAGCAGCGAGCCTTCGTCCAGCGTGAAAGCGCGCGGCCCTTTGACCTCCTCGACGTCGGCGATCACCGTCACCGTCTGGCCAGCGTACTTGCTTAAGTCGCCCGTGATGTCGGCCACGCTGACTGTAGGAACGACCGCCGCCACCGTAGCGGCGGGCGTTGCCGCCCCCGGCGGCGCCGGAATGAACGTTGCAGCCGGAGTTGCCGGCGGCGAATCGGAGCTCCGGTCGCAGCCAACCGAAAGCAGCATGGTTGCGACCACCATCGCGCCGACCTCGACAGTGCGTTTCAAGGCGTGATTCATGGCTCGGTTTCCTGCGAGTAGAAGTGCTGGTCAGAGCATTTTCGATGCCGGTCTCGTAAGAGATCGCGGACCGCATAAGGCTTGCTGCGAAGCCTGAGCACGACGATTGTTGTGTGTCATGGGAGTCGACCATGCAACGCAGTTTGATCCATCTGACAGACCTATGAAAAACCATTGGATAGCTTTTATCACTGGCGTGTCATTCACTGCCGGGATGGGCGCCGCCACTGCACAGGGCCCGCCAAACGGCGAGCGCAATAGCGCCGCGGCCACTGAGCGCGATAAGACCAATAAGAGCGAAGCGCAGCCGCGCAAGCCGCGTTCGCTGAAGAAAACAGAGCTGAGCTGCGCGCAGAAAAAGCGCGCCTACCGCGAAAGCCAGGAATGCTTTGCGCGATTTCGAAACGCCAATGCGTCGGTAGACTCTGACGCTTTCAAGCACTGCACCGAAATCAAACAGCCGCAGTGTTAGCGGCTGGCAACCAATCGGCGCGCGCGACGCTGTCCTTAATCTTCGCCCCCTCTAGCCGGCTTCGTGGATCGCCTGTTTGGCTGTGTCGGCTGCGCGGTTCGCGTAGGCGCGCGTCTTATCGGCGGCGGTTTGCATCAGATCGTCGCGCGTTGCTCCCAGCACCTCGTCCTCGGTCTCGGTGCGCGGCAATGACGCGCCGAGCGCGGCACCGAGCGCCACGCCGAGTGCGCCAAACACAAGTGGCTGCTCTTCGATGAAATCGGCGGCCGACGAGCGCGCTCTGCGCGCGGTGTAGCGCACATCGCGCTTCATCTCGCCTATCTTTTCACCGGCACGCTCGGCGGCGTCGCCGGCGCGCTTGGTGATCGATCGGCCTTCAGCGTCCGAGTCGTCATCGAACGAGCGCCGGCCTTCAGCAAATTCCCGTTGTTGGCCCAAGTCGTCGCGATATCGATCGGAACGCACACTCGATCCGGCGCCGTTACGACCGCCGATCGCAAGCCATGCGAGACCGACGCCGACGAGCGCCACCGGCACCGGGTGGGTACGCACTGCATCGGCCAGGTTATGCCCGAACTCGGCAGGCAGACTCGTGCGCAGATAGCTGACTGCCTGGTCCATCATCTGACCGGGCGTGAGCTTGCTCTGGATCGCGTCGATCGTCGCACTGACTTGCGCGCGCGCACGCTCCACGTCGCGCTCGATTTCGGCGGGTTGTCTTTCGTGGTCTCTCATGTGGTCTCCTCAACGACGCGGGTTTTGACAACGGTCCGGTCATCAACGACCGAACGGTCAGAGCTCGTGGCTTTCTCTTGAACGACGGCCCGGTCGGCGCGCAATGAGTTCAGCGTGCGCTGTGGCACCAGCTTGTCCGCCGTCAGTCGGGACTGGCCGCTCCTGAGCATCATGTAGCCGATCAAAGCGACTACGCCGCCGACGATCAGCGGCGCCAGCCATGGCGCGTACAGAGGCGGCAGCACGATCGCCAGCGCGTTGACTGCCGCCAACAACAGGATCACGAGCCCGGCCATCGCAACCGCGGCGCCGATTGCGATCGAGCTCACACCGGTTTGCGCTTGTGAAACTTTCTGCGAGATCTCGGCCCGGCCGAGCTCGATCTCATTACGGATCAGATCGACAGTGTCGCGCGTCAGGTCGCCGAAAAGCGCAGGCAACGGCCGTTCGGTTCGATATTGGTTCATCACGTTCTCCCGGCAGGATTGGTCGGAAAATCGGCGCTCGTAAGCGCGCTGCCCGACGATGCAGTTGCAGTCGTCGCACTCGGCAACGGGTTCGTTGCCGGATACGCTTTCGGCGCTGTTATCGGCTGTGCGTCGGAACGGGGGCGCTCTTGCGGTGAGTCGCGAAGGCGGGCATCCGCCGAGCTTTTGAGAAAGCGCGCCAATAAGAACCCCGCGGCCATCGAACCGGCGAAAAAAGTCGCAGGCGATCGGCGCGCCATGCGCGTTGCATCGTCAATCAGCGTGTCGAGATTCTTGTCGCGCACGTTTCGGCCGAAAGACTCTAGGCGATCCGCCGCGTACTCGATGAAGCGGCCGGCCTGAGGTTGGTCACCTCGGTGAAGCTCATCGGCCGTTTCGTGCAGCGCGCCCGCCACCGCGTCGAGCTGACCGGCGGCGCTGTCCTTGCGGCGCTCCAGAGCGGCCTTGCCCTGTTCCTTCGCTTCGGAAGCAACGGCGCCTGCTTGCTGGCGAACGTCGTCGACAGCCTGGCGCGCGCGAGTGTCCGTTTCGGCGCGCGGCCGCTCGACAGCGCCCCGGCTTGTCGGCGAATCGCCGAGTGTGGTGTCCGGCACGCTGGATTTGGCTGTGCGGTATTCAGTCATGGCTGGCTCCGACTCAAGTAGGTGCCCTCGATGAATGGCAATTGCCGTGCCGCCTGGCGCACATCTTTCGGGCGCTACGGTTCCGTGGTCATCGCAGCTTATTTATAGAGCATGACGAGCTATAGAGCATGACGAGCCCGCCAATGCAGGCGAATTCGCTGCGATCAAAGCATGCGCAAGCGACAGTTGAATCAGGAGGCGACATTGGAACAAATGTTTTTCAGCGGATGGGCAAGTCTGTTTCGCACGCTGGTCGTCGGAGCGCTGACCTACATCGTGTTGATTGTATTTCTTCGAATCTCAGGCAAACGCACCCTCTCAAAAATGAACGCGTTCGACCTCGTCGTGACCGTAGCTTTAGGTTCGACACTTGCCACTGTCTTGTTGACCAAGGATGTCGCGTTGGCAGACGGCGCCTTGGCCTTTGCGCTGCTGATCGCGTTGCAATTTGCGGTGAGCTGGTCAAGCGTGCGAGCGCGCTGGATTCGCAAGCTTGTGACGGGCGAGCCGTTGATGCTGCTCTATCAGGGCAGCTTCCTGCCGGCGGCGCTGCGGCAGGCGCGGGTTACCGAAGATGAGGTTCGAGCAGCGATTCGAGCGAACGGGTTGTCAGCGTTGAGCGACGCGAAGGCGGTGGTGCTGGAAACCGACGGCTCGTTCAGCGTGACATCGCGGGGTGACGACTCTTCAAGTCTGGCTGGAGTGCGAAGGGCCTGACGCCGTCATCGCGGTCTTCACGCAGCGCGCAGCGCCTTCAGCACGAGCGCCTTGGTCAAGCGCTCCGTCAGCGATGCGGCGTCTCGTGAGTTGCATGCGCCGAGCGCTTCACGCTCGTGATCGTTTGGCGACAGGACAGCGCGCGAGCGGCGTGTGCCGCCAGCCGCGCTTCGAGTGCGACCACTTCAGCTGCTGCAGCTGCTCGGTCGCGGACTGGTCGGTTCGAAACCTAAAGTCATCGCGCACCTCCGGCGGCACGCTTTTTCACCGGCGCGAACTCGACCAGCTCTTCGGGCGTGAAGCTGTCGACGACGATCGCAGCGAGCACCGCATTGTCGGCTTCGTCCAGCCGTTGCGACTCGCCTTCGGCGATGACACCGGCGGCCGCCGCCGCATATCGGTCATCGCCGTGCCCGGCCTCGCGCATCTTGCGCTTCAATGGTGCGACTAAGTGCACCAGCTCGAAGGCGCGCTCCAGTCGGTGGATCGCGTCATCGTCACGCCCGGGATATACACCGGGAGTCAATCGATCGCGCGTGGCTCCGCGCTGCATCAGCAGATCGGCGCAGGCCTGCGTGGTCGCATCGACCGGTCCGCGGCGCCGCACGCCGAGCGGCAAGGTGAACGCGCACGCGATCCACGCCAGCGGGCGCACCGGAAAGTTTTTGAAAACTCCCGCCAGCGCCGCTTCGATCCGCGCGAATCCCGACTCGCAGCACCAACGCACCAGCGGCTGATCGTCCTTGAGCTCGCCTTCGTCGCGATAACGCTTCAGCACCGCAGACAGCAGGTACAGCTCCGACAGCACGTCGCCGAGCCGCGCCGAGATCGACTCTCTGCGCTTCAGCTGCCCGCCGAGCGCGAGCATCGCGATCTCCGACGTGAATGCGAGCGCTGCCGAGTAACGCGAGAGCTGGCGAAAGTAGTGTTGGTTGACGCCGCTTTGCGGCGCAGGCGCAAGGCGAGCACCCGACCAGCTTCGCACCCAGCTGCGGCCGAACGACCTTATGAAGTGTCCGATATGCGCCGCGAAGGCACGATCGAACTCGCGGTGCGCGACTTTTTCGTCGGGCTCCTGCAGCGCGGCGATCTCGGCCAGCACGTGCGGATGCGCCCGAATCGCTCCCTGTCCGAAGATGATCAGGCTGCGCGTCAGGATGTTCGCGCCCTCGACCGTGATTCCGATCGGAACCGCGCGATGTACATTGCCCATGTAGTTCAGCGGCCCGTCGATGATCGCCTTGCCGCCGTGCACATCCATCGCGTCATCCACTGCGGTGCGCATCCGATAGGTCGCCTGCGACTTGACGATCGCCGAGACGATCGCCGGCGCGTGTCCCTGATCGAGCCCGGCGCAGGTCAGGCGCCGCGCCGCTTCGAGCTCGTACGCGATGCCGGCCAGACGCCCGAGACGCTCCTGCACGCCCTCGAACTTGCCGATCGGAATGCCGAACTGTTCGCGAATGCGCGCATACGCGCC
>JBGSWY010000499.1:0-5926 GCA_041751715.1 Burkholderiaceae bacterium | reverse complement strand
AGGTTCGATTCCTGTCGGAGAGACGCGCGCGGGTAGCAATTCGTGCCTGCGCACGAATTGCCCGCGCGCGGCATGCGCCTGCCAGTGCGGACGGCACTTGAAGAGCACAGCTAAACAGGAAACAACGCGTTCATTGCCATGCATCCACCGGGCCCGCCTCCTTCGCACATCGACCGCTCCTCGATGCAGAATCGCTTCGACCTGATTTTTCGCATCGCCGGTGCGGCGGTTATCGTGATCGGCATCTACCTGGTGGTACGGCCGTTCGTCAGCGCGCTGCTGGTGGCCGGCGTGCTCGCAATCGCGACCTGGCCCGCGTACGAACTCCTGCGAAGCAAGCTGCGCGGCAGCTCGACGTTGAGCGCTTCGGTGATGCTGCTGCTGATTCTCGTGACGGTGATCGTGCCGATCGCATTACTTGCAGAAGCCGCCGGCGCTCATGTGCCGGCGTTGTTTGCGGCGATCAAGGACTGGTCCGCGGACGGCGGCTTTCGCGTGCCCGAGCAGTTACGCGGCATCCCGGTGCTCGGCGAGCGTGCCTACGAGATGCTGACGTCGTTGCTGGCAGATCGCACGCAATCGTCAGAGTTGCTGCAAAGAGCCCTCGAGCCGGCGGGCAAGCTGTCGCTGGCATTGGTGCGGGTGTTGGGCGACGGGCTGCTGCAATTGCTGTTGGTCGCGTTCATCGTTTTCTTCTACTACCGCGATGGCGCGCGCATCGCCCAGTTGACGCACCGCATTTCGCTTCGGCTGTCCGGTGAGATGAGCGATGAAGTGCTATCGATCGTGGTCGGCACCACACGCAGCGTGTTTATCAGCATCGTCGGCACCGCGGCTGCGCAGGCGATCGTGGCCTGGATCGGCTTTCTGATCGCCGGCGTGCCGGGCGCGTTCCTGCTCGCCGTCGGCACCTTCGTTTTATCTGTCGTGCCGATGGGCCCGGTGTTCATGTGGGGCGGTGCCGCGATCTGGCTCCATATGCAGGGCGACACCGGCTGGGCCATCTTCATGGTGATCTACGGCGCTGTGGTCATCAGCAGCGTCGACAACTTTCTCAAGCCGGTGCTGATTGCGCGCGGGTCGACGTTATCGCTGGCGTTGATATTTCTCGGCGTGATCGGCGGCGTGCTGGCATTCGGGTTCATCGGCGTCATCCTCGGCCCGGTGTTGCTGGCGCTCGGTATTGCGCTCGGCCGGGCGTGGATCAGCACGAGAAGCGGTCAAGTAGCGGAGGCGGCGGGCGCCACCGCAACGGCGGTCGTCGCGGCCGCGGTGCAGTCGGAAAACGAGGCCGATACGAAAGTGAAACCGCGCGGTTCCTAAACACGGAACATTTCCTTGCGATAGTGTTTCAGTTCCTCGATCGATTCATAGATATCTGCCAGCGCCTCGTGCCGGCTCTTCTTTTCGAACGAGCGGCACGCTTCGGGTTGCCAGCGGCGCGCGAGTTCCTTCAGCGTGCTGACATCGACATTCCGGTAGTGAAAGAACGCTTCCAGCCGCGGCATCCAGCGCGCCATGAAGCGGCGATCCTGGCAGATCGAATTACCGCACATCGGAGATTTCGCGCGCGGAACCAGCGGCGTCAGGAACCCGATCAAGCGCTCGCTTGCCGTCTCCTCATCGAGCGTCGAAGCGCGTACCTTGTCGGTCAGGCCGGAGCGCGCATGGGTGGCGGTATTCCAGCGGTCCATGCCGTCGAGCACGCGCTTCGGCTGCTGGATGACAACCACCGGGCCTTCCTCGATCGCGTCGAGCTCGGCGTTCGTCACGACTACCGCCACTTCCAAAACGCGATCGGAATCGGGATTCAGCCCCGACATTTCCATGTCGACCCAGATCAGGTTCGTCTCAGAAAAACGTGCGTGCTGTGACATAATTTTCAAACATCCGGGGCGCGCGATTGTCGCATGACGCGACGCTCTCCCCTGTGATAACCGGACTCGTACCACTCGATGGCAGCACTGCTGACAAGCGCATTCGTCGTTTTTCTGATCCTGATGCTGGGCCTTCGATTCTGGCTGGCGGCCCGGCAGATTCGTCACGTCGGCGCGCACTCGGCCAAAGTGCCTGGTCAGTTCGCAGATCGCATATCACTCGAAGCGCATCGCAAGGCAGCCGACTACACCGTCGCGAAAACGCGCCTTGGAATGGCCGAAACTGCAGTCGGCGCATTGGTGCTCGTGGCGTTGACATTGCTGGGCGGCTTACAGTGGATCAGCGAGACATTGCGCGCCATGAGCACCGGCGATCTGTCGTATCAGGTGGCGGTAGTCGCGGCCCTCGCGTTGCTGCTTTCACTGATCGACCTGCCGTTTTCGTGGCTGCGGCAATTCCGCATCGAGCAGAAGTTCGGCTTCAATCGAATGACGCCGCGCCTGTGGTTGATGGATCTGGTCAAATCACTTCTGGTTTCCGCCGCACTCGGATTGCCGCTGATCGCAGCCGTCATCTGGTTGATGCAACAAGCCGGCGATCTCTGGTGGTTTTACGCCTGGCTGTTGTGGGTTGCATTCAACGCGCTGGTACTGGTGCTGTATCCGACGGTCATTGCGCCGATCTTCAACAAGTTCGAGCCGCTGAAGGATTCCGCGCTCGCAGAGCGCATCGGGGCGTTGTTGGCACGCACTGGATTCGCCAGCAAGGGTGTGTTCGTGATGGACGGCTCGCGTCGGTCGGCGCACGGCAATGCCTACTTCACCGGCCTCGGTCGCGCCAAGCGGATCGTGTTTTTCGACACGCTCGTCGAGCGCCTGCTTCCGCCAGAAATCGAAGCGGTACTGGCTCACGAGCTCGGGCACTTCAAGTTGAAACACATCGCGAAGCGTCTTGCGTTTTCTTTTGTCGCCAGCCTGGGTGTGCTGGCGTTGCTCGGATGGCTCGTCACGCAGCCGTGGTTTTTTATCGGCCTTGGGGTCGAACCGTCGGCAAGCGGCGGCAATGAGGGCGTTGCGCTCGTGCTCTTCATGCTGGTGCTGCCGGTGTTTACCTTCTTGCTCGCGCCGCTCTCGAGCCTGATGTCGCGCAAGCACGAGTTCGAGGCGGATCAGTTCGCCGCGCGTAACGCGTCGGCGCACGATCTGGTCAATGCGCTGGTCAAGCTGTATCAGGACAATGCATCGACGTTGACGCCCGATCCCGTGCATTCGGCGTTCTACGACAGCCATCCGCCGGCGTCGATTCGCATCGAGCGCTTGGTGCAGGCGGCTGGATGAAGACGATCGAACAGTTGCTGGCTTCGCATTGCCGCGAGGTCAAAGGGTCGGCAATGAATGAAGCCGAGGTCACCGCGCAGTTGAAGCTGCTGGAAGGCTGGACGCTTGCCGCCGGTGCCCTGTCAAAGACCTATCGCTTCAAGGACTATTACGAGACGCTCGCGTTCGTCAATGCGCTCGCCTACATGGTTCATCGCGAAGATCATCATCCGGATCTGAACGTCGGTTACAACCGGTGCGAAGTCCGCTACAGCACGCACTCGGTCAACGGGATTTCGGAAAACGACTTTATTTCTGCCGCGAAGGCTGACGCCGTCCACTCCAACCGTCCCGGGTCCGTGTGACCCCTGCAGTGCAGGTGCGTGCCCGGGTCGTTGCAACTTTCGGGCGGCAATCGCTGATCGACGATTCCGGCCACACCTGGCAGGCGACGCGACGCGGCCGGCGCGGCGACGCAGTTGTCGGAGACTGGGTGACCGCGAGCGTCACTTCTGCGGATCAGGCAAGCATCGAATCGATCGAGCCGCGCAAGACGCTTTTGTTTCGCGCCGATTCGTATCGCACGAAAGAACTCGCGGCAAACATCGATCAGGTGCTCGTGGTGTTTGCTGCGCGTCCGGCGTTCAATCGATGGTTTATCTGGAAAGCGCTGGTCGCGGCGGAAGCTGCGGGCATCGAAGCCCTTGTTTTGCGCAACAAGACCGATCTTGCCGACGCCGACGCGAGCACATTTGTGCAGCAGATCGCGCAGCTGGGGTGGCGCACGCTGTCGCTGTCGGCCAAGACCGACGTGGACCCGTCGCGCGAGCGGCTGATGCGTGAAGTCACCGGCCGCAAGAGCCTGATGGTGGGGCAGTCCGGAATGGGCAAGTCGACGCTGCTGAACCTGCTCGTTCCCGATGCGCAGGCGCGCACGCAGGAGTACTCACAGCGCCTGAATGTCGGTAAGCAGACGACGACGGCCTCGCGCTGGTTTTCCATTGACGGTGACAGCGCGTTAATCGACACACCGGGCTTTCAGGAATTCGGGCTTGCGCATCTGAGCCTCGACCAGGTTGCGAACACCTTCCCCGAGTTCAAGCCACTGCTCGGCCGATGCCGCTTCCGCGATTGCCGACATTTCGAGGAACCCGAGTGTGCAGTTCGCAATGCCCTGGCAGACGGCACGCTGGCGCCCGAGCGCTACGCGTTTTATCGTTCGCTCGCAACCTCATCTGCCCCATGAAACTGCTGGCACGCGCCGACAATCTGCTGCACGCCTCCATCTGGGCGGACACCTTGCGCGCCGCCGGAATTCGCTGCGAACTGCGCAACATGGCGTTATCGGGCGCCCTGGGGGAGATCCCGTTTCTCGAATGCGCGCCGCAAATATGGATTACAAACGATCATGAAGAACCGCGCGCACGCGAGATCCTGCAGCAACTCAGGCAGCCGGTGCACGGGCCGTCATGGCAATGCACGCAGTGCAGAGAGTATTCGGAGCCGCAGTTCGGCAACTGCTGGCAGTGCGGAGCGACGCGACCCGCTTAAGCGAACAGGCTGGCCAGGGTGAGCAACAAGAGAAGAACCAGCCAAAGCAACAGCGTGCGCCAGACGAGCCCCACCACGGCGCGCAATGCGGGGGCGCTCGGTTCAGCGAGACCGGCGCCCTCGTTGCCTACCTCGTCGAAGTAGCGCGCGCTCTCGATCGCTGGCATTAGGCGCAGATTGAGTGCGCCTCCGGCCGCCGCCAGGATCAAAGTGCGTGAATCGGGCGCCGGCATGCCATCGACCGGCTGCTGGCGCGATACCTGCCGCCAGCAGTAAATCGCACCTTCAAAATCGCCGACCACCGCAAAGCCCAGCGACGTCAACCGCGCAGGCGCCCAATCGATCCATGCGAACGCGCGACGCGCAAAGTCGCCGAAGCGGTCGGGCGGCGTTGGCGTCACGACCGGCCGATTCCAGGCCCTGGAAACATGCTCGGCGAGCCGATAAGCCACTGCGCCCATCGGGCCGGGAAACACGACAAACCAGAAGAACACGCCGAAGACATGCCGCTGCGAAAGCACCAAGCCGTGTTCGATTGCCTGCCGTACGACTTCGCCCGGATCGAGATCGGCCGCGGTAAACGCCGGATCGATCTGCTGTTTCCACGCGGTGAGTTCGCTCCGAGCCGCGTTCAAGTCGCCATTAGCCAGCGCTATCTGAATCTCGGTGCCACGATGACTAAACTGGCGGAAACCGAGCGCGAAGAACAATACCGCCACATTGACTGCAAGGCCCAGCAGCCAGTGAATCGATATTGCGACCGTATAAATCGCCCCGACCACCAGTGCGAGTCCGACGACGACCAGCAACCACGCGTACACGCCGTGCTGCCAGCGGCCCGCATTGAGGTTGCGCTCAGCCCAGCCGGAGATCTGCCGCACGCCGCCGTAAACCGGATTCCCAGCAGGCAACGGCCGCACCTGTTCCAGCAACAGCGTAATGACGAGCGATAACCAACTCATGGGCCGATTCTAGTTGCGCGCAGAAACTGATACAGATTGCGCAGCATCGCGGCGGTGGCGCCCCAGATAAAGAAGCGACGGCCGTTCGCGGGACTTTCATACGGCACCGCGTAGAACGCGCGCGCAGTGCCGCCAAGCCGGAAAAGGCGCCGCTCGTAATTGGCCGGATCCATCAGGAAGGCGAGCGGAACCTCGAACACATCGGACACTTCGAACGGA
>JBGSWY010000498.1:0-2480 GCA_041751715.1 Burkholderiaceae bacterium | reverse complement strand
ACTCCTGTGCGGTCCATGAACAGCTGCAACGCGTCGGGCGTGTAACCGCGCCTGCGCAGCCCGACAATGGTCGGCATGCGCGGATCGTCCCAGCCGTCGACCAGCTTTTCTTCGACCATCTGAAACAGCTTGCGCTTGCTGGTGACGACATAGGTCACCGCGAGCCGGTTGAACTCGTGCTGGTGTGGCAACAAAAAGGGATTGGCCTTGCCGTATTTGCCAAATGAATCAAGCGCCGCCTGCAGCAAAGGCGTGAAGCAGTGCGTCTGCTCGCGCAGCAGCCTGAAGAACTCATCCGAGTCCTCATTGGCCAAGCCTTCGGCGAGGTCAGAGGCCTCGCGCCACGATGCAAACATTGCCTCGACCCGCCGTTCGTAGCGGCTGGTGCCGAGTTTCTCGGCAAATGTCAGGCAATGCAGCGCAAAGTTTCGGCGTGCTTCGGCACCGGCGGCGTCAATTTCCGCGAGCATCCGCTTCACCGCTTCGTATTGTGGCCGGCGCAACAACGGCACGATGCGTTCCAGCAGCCAGTCGTACCACGGGCGCTGGTCCTCGAACTCCAGCGTGCAGATCGAATGCGTGATGTTCTCCAGCGCATCTTCGATCGGGTGCGCGTACGCGTACAGCGGATACACGACCCACTGGGTGCCGGTCATGTGATGCTCGGCAAAGCGGATGCGGTAGATCACCGGGTCGCGCATGTTGATGTTGGGCGAGCGCATGTCGATCTTTGCGCGCAACGCCATGCTGCCTTCGGCGTGCTTGCCGGCGCGCATTTCGCGGAACAGCCGCAAGGACTCCGCGGTTGGCCGATCGCGGTATGGCGAATCGGTGCCGGGCTCGGTAAGCGTGCCGCGCGCCGCACGCATCTCGTCGGCACTCTGCTCATCCACATACGCATAGCCGATTTCGATCAGATATTCGGCGAAGCGGTACATGTGTTCAAAGTAATCGCTCGCGTGGTACAGATTCGATTCGGGACCATGTTCCCAGTCAAACCCGATCCAGCGCACCGATTCAAGAATCGAATCGACGAACTCCTGATCTTCCTTCACGGGGTTGGTGTCGTCGAACCGCATGTGGCAGCGCCCGCCGAAGTCGCGCGCAAGACCGAAGTTCAGGCAGATCGACTTGGCATGGCCGATATGCAGGTACCCGTTGGGTTCGGGCGGAAAGCGCGTGCGTATCTTGGCGGGGTCGGTCGGCGCATGCGCGTGCAGGTCGTAGACGCCGGGCCGGCCTGCCCAGTTGCGCGGCTCGTAGGTACCGCGCACCAGATCGTCCGCGATGATGTTGCGGATGAAGTTGGCCGCGGCGGGCTTCGCGGCCGCACCTTTGGCGTCGGATGGTCGGTCGGGTTTGGGCGCCATGGGAGCCGCGGATTGTAGCCATGCATGCCGCGACGCCACACTGGTGTCAGCGCGGCGAAGAAGCGCATCGCACCCGTGTTCCGATTCGGCCGGGCAGCGGATCGACGCCGCCGCCGGACCGCTGCCTTTGTTGACTGACGCAGAGCGCTAGATCGATGCGGTACGCAGCTGCAGCCACTGTGCAGCTGCCCCGCTGACATGCCGCCCGACGCGACGGCGCACTTCGGCGTGATAGGCGTTAAGCCACTCGACTTCTTCATCGCGCAGCAGTGCGCGATCGATCAGGCGCGTATCGATCGGCGATAACGTCAGTGTTTCGAAGCGTAAAAACTCGCCGAACTCGCTCGGCTCATCAAACGTCGCCGGCACATTGACGACCAGATTTTCGATGCGCACGCCCCAACGCCCAGGCCGATAGATGCCCGGTTCGTTCGACGTGACCATGCCTGGCTCCATCGCCGTCTGTGGTTCGGGCGGCAGGTGTGGCGTGATGCCATGCGGGCCCTCATGCACGTTCAAGAAATAGCCGACGCCATGGCCCGTGCCATGCCCGAAATCGACGCCGGCGGCCCAGATCGGTGCCCGTGCCAGCGTATCGAGCATCGGGCTGCGGGTACCGCGCGGAAACTTCGCCATCGATAGCGCGATCATGCCCTTAAGCACCAGCGTGTAATCGCGCCGCTGTTCCGCGGTCGTCTCGCCTACCGGCACCACTCGCGTGATATCGGTCGTGCCGTATTCATATTGCCCGCCGGAGTCGATCAGCAGCAGGCCATTGCCGACCATGCCGCGCATGCAGATCGTGGCGTGCGACTCCTCCGTTGCCCGATAGTGCGGCAACGCGCCGTTGGCATTGAAACCTGCGATCGGATGAAAACTCGGGCAGACGTAGCCCGGCCGCCGCTCGCGCGCCTCGATGACCTTCTGCCCGACGGTCATTTCGGTGATCGACTCGTGGCCCAGTGCCGCTTCGAACCAGGCGAAGAACTCGGCCAGTGCGGCGCCGTCCTGCTCCATTGCATGGCGAATGTGATGGATCTCGGCGTCGGTCTTGCGGCTCTTGGCGAGCGTCGATGGATTGATCGCTTCGATGACAGTCACACCGTCGGG
>JBGSWY010000497.1:0-2196 GCA_041751715.1 Burkholderiaceae bacterium | reverse complement strand
ACCGGCTACCTGTGGGTCAAATCAGCCCACATTTTTTTCGTCATCAGCTGGTTCGCTGGGCTTTTCTACCTGCCGCGCATCTTTATCAACCTGACTTTGATCGAGGACCCAGCCACGCGCGGGCGGTTGCTCCTGATGGCGCGCAAGTTGCTGCGCTTCATGACTGGACTCGCAGTGCTGGCGCTTGTCTTCGGCATGTGGCTGCTGGGCTATGGCGTCGGTGTGGGCGCCGGCTGGATGAACGCGAAGCTGGCGCTGGTGCTGCTGGTAATCGGCTACCACGGATGGTGCGCAGTTCTGCTCGGCCGATTCGCACGTGGGGTTAACGCGCATTCGCACGTGTGGTATCGCTGGTTTAATGAAGCTCCCGCGTTGGTGCTGGCCGCGATTGTCGTTCTAGTCGTGGTTAAACCGTTTTAGAAAAGACAATGACCAAAACCGTTGATTACTTCATGACGCCGGTGTCCCCGTTCGTCTACATGGGACAGGCGCGATTTCGCCAAATCTGTGCAAAGCATGACGCAAAGATCAACCTGCGGGTGATGGATCTGGGCAAGGTGTTCCCGGTATCCGGCGGACTTGCTTTAAAGGATCGTCCGCCACAGCGCCGCGCCTACCGCATGATGGAGCTCAAACGCTGGCGCGACTTTCTCGGCGTGCCGCTGACCCTCGAACCGAAGCACTTTCCGGTGCCGGCCGAGCCCGCGGCAACGCTGGTCCTCGCCGTGCTCGAGCGCCATGGCGTATCGGCGGCGCTCGACATCGCCGGAGATTGCGGCCGCGCGATCTGGGCCGAGGAGCTCAATCTCAGCGAGCCCGAGACACTGGTCGCGATTGCCAGCGGGCGCGAGCTCGATGCGGACGCCCTGCTTGCCCACGCACGCTCGGCCGAAGTGGCCGCACGTTACGTCCAGCATTCGCAGGAAGCGATTTCGCGCAACGTGTTCGGCGCACCGACGTTCATTTACAAGGATGAGCTTTTCTGGGGGCAGGACAGGCTCGATTTTCTCGACCGCGCTCTAGCAGCGTGAAGTGAGCGCCTCATTCTTCGCAGTCTGCCCCCGCGGACTCGAAGCCGCGCTGTCCGATGAATTGCAGGCGCTGGGCGCAACGTCGCTGCGCATCGAAGCGGGCGGTGTTGCCTTCGCCGGCACGCTCTCCATCGCATACGCAGCGAACCTGCATTCACGCATCGCCAGCCGCATCCTTTGGCAAGTGGGCCGGCGTGGCTACCTCAGCGAGCAGCATCTGTACGACGCAACGCAGGAAGTGCGCTGGCAGGACTTGCTGACACCGCAGCAAACGCTGCGCGTCGACGTCACCGCTTCGCACTCGCCGCTGCAGAGCCTCGAGTTTGCGATGCTGCGCATCAAGGACGGCATCGTCGATCGCCTGCGCAACCTGACCGGCGCGCGCCCGTCGATCGATCGCGCCAACCCGGACGTGCGGGTGTTCGCATATCTCGATGCATCAACCGTTACGTTGTACGTGGATCTGTCGGGCGAAGCGTTGTTCAAGCGCGGCTGGCGCGCGGACAAAGGCGAAGCGCCGTTGAAGGAGAACCTGGCGGCCGGACTGCTCGCGTTGTCCGGCTGGACTCCGGAAGCGCCGCTCGCCGATCTGTTCTGCGGCAGCGGCACGATCGTGATCGAAGCGGCGTCGATCGCCGCCAGGCGTGCTCCTGGATTGAATCGCCGCTTCGCGTTCGAGCGCCTGAAAGGTTTCGATTCGCATGCATGGCGCCGGCTGAAAGATGCGGCGCGCGGGGCAGTCGACGACTCGCCCGCCGCGACGCTGGCCGGTTCGGATATCTCATCGCGCGTGGTCGAGCAGGCGTGTGCCAATGCGCAGCTGGCGGGCCTGCAGGCATGGCTCGATGATGGCCGGTTGCGGTTTGCCACGGTCGATGCAAGAGTGGCGACGCCGCCCGCGCCTCGCGGCATCGTCGTTTCAAATCCGCCGTATGGCGAGCAGAGTACGCCACGCTCGGCGTCGGTCCCCGACATGATGCGCAACGTCGGCGATCGGTTAAAGCAGCAGTTTGCCGGCTGGGAGGCCTGGTTTCTGACGTCGGATCGGCAGTTGCCGAAACAGATGCGGCTCCAGGAAAAGCGCAAGACCGTGTTGTTCAACGGCGCAATCGAGTGCCGCTTCTTTCGATTCGAGCTGGTCGCAGGTGGCTATCGGCCACGCTCA
>JBGSWY010000496.1:0-4426 GCA_041751715.1 Burkholderiaceae bacterium | reverse complement strand
TTTCGACATCCCTGCGGTTCGCTGAATAGTGACGCGTCCGCTACGTCACGTTACGTAACAGGGCACTTGACCAACCAACTCGAGGTAAACGTAATGATTAACTTCATCATTTGGCTCATTGTGGGCGGCGTCGTTGGCTGGCTGGCCAGTCTGATCATGCGGACCGACGCGCAGCAGGGAATATTCTTGAACATCGTGGTCGGTATCGTGGGTGCCGCGCTGGGTGGATGGCTGATCTCCCCGTTGCTCGGCGTGCCCTCACTCAATCAGGACGCCTTTAGTTTCGGCGCCCTGGTCGTATCGCTGATCGGCGCTGTGATCCTGCTGGCGATCGTCAACTTGTTCCGTCGCGGCACTGCGCGCTAGTTCAACGACTAATAAATCCGAGTGCGCGGCAGCGCTCAATCGCGGTTGCCGCGCGTTTTCAAGAAAGCTTAAAAATCAACTGAGGAGCAAAGATGGAAACGACTTCCCCCAATACCGGCAGCATGGGAACGAGCAGCGGCGTCGGAAAAACCGGCCAGGCAGCAGATCGCGCGCACACCACAGTGGACCGCGTTGCGCAAGGCGCGCATGACACGGTCGATCGCCTGGCCGCAAAAGCCGCACCGATGGCTGAGCGCGCGCGTACGGCAGCAAGCGATGCGCAAAATACCTTGTACGCGAAGTACGACGACTTCATGGCCATGGAAGAAGAGTGGGCGGAATCCGCACGCGATCAAATCCGCGCTCATCCGCTGGCAGTGGTCGGCATTGCGGTGCTCGCAGGATTGTTGATCGGTCGTCTTTCGCGTTAAGCCTGCCGACGGCGAATCCGTGGATATCGCTCACGACACCGTCGCACGAGGCGGCGCACCGGCGGCAACATCGAAGCAGCGAGGCGCGGCTGAAACCCGACATTCAGCCGCGCCACGGCCCAGCATCTCTCAATTTATCGACGAGATCCGCGGCGCGTTCGGCGCTCGCTTTCATCTGTTCGAGTTGGAGGCGAAGCGCGCCGCGTGGTCGGCGGCCTACATGCTGGCGTTCGCGGTCGGTGCCGCGTTGCTCGGGGTTACGGCTTGGCTGATTCTCATCGGCGCGCTGATCGTCGGCGCCGTGGCGGCCGGCGTGCCCTGGGTGCTGGCGGTGGTCGTTGCCATTGCATTGCATGCGGTCGGCGTGTTTTTCCTGGTGCGAGGTATACGGGCGATGGTCGAGAACCTCACCTTCGCCGCAACGCGACGTACTCTCTCAGAGTCGAACCATCAGAAGGCGCCATATGACAGCGGCACTTGATACGCTGAAAAGCGAGATCGAGGCGGCCGAACGCGGCGTCTATGCCGCCGATGAGCGCGCAGCCGCAGCAAGTCGCGCGCTGCGCGGTTATTGGCGCTCTAAGGCGCCCGCGATCATGGGCGCTGCGGGTGCCGCATTGTTGCTGCGGCAGGTGCTGAAAGCACGCCGCAAAGCGCCGCATGGGAGAGCACGTGGTGAAGGCTTCGGTTCCTGGGTGCGCGCTTATGGTCCCTACGTCTCCGCCCTCGGACCACAGGCGCTAACGGCGGTCAGTGCGCTGGTAGCCGCATTCATCGCTAAAAATGCGAAGAAGGATCTGGCGAGCGCCGCGCACGTAGATCTGGATCGCTTTGTGGGCAGCTGGCACGAGATCGCGCATCTTCCAGACAGGCTCGACAAGGAATGCGTATCTGACACCCGTGCGACCTACGTGCGGACTGATGAGGGCATGCGAGTGTTGAGTCTGTGCCGGCGCGCGGATGGCAGCATTAAACGCTCGACCGGGCATGCACGGCTGGCCGACGATGCAACGCAGGCGCGCTTCAAGATTTCGTACTGGCCATCGTCGCTGGATTTTCTGCCCTTCGTGTGGGCCGACTACACGATCGTCGATGTTGCCGACGATTACAGCACTGCGATCGTCGGCACTGCCGATCGCAAGCATCTATGGCTGCTTGCCCGCCAGCCGACCGTCGGTGACGCCGCGCGGCAGGATTTTTTGAACAAGGCGCGCGCGCAGGGGTTTGACACCAGCGCGCTTTTGTATACGAACCACACCGCGCAGCCTGCAACCGAAGGTTGAAGCGTTTGCGGGGAATGTGCCTTGCTGTGCAACGGCACAGTTTTTCAAAAGGAGAATTCGAATGTCCATACTTATTCGCGCCGCCCTGCTCGGCGGCCTTGCCTACGTAGTCTCTCGCGCAGTACGTCACAACCAGGGTTCGAACTACCTGTCTGAAGCTGGCGCTCGACGTCTATCGCGCCCTGATGAAGACCCAAATGCGACATGGCCGAGCGCGCAGCAACACCTGACCGGCAATCTGTAATTTTCAACGCAAAAAAACGGGGAGCTTGCTCCCCGTTTTTCCTTGTTGCTGCCCTAACGGTCCTTGTTTCTTGAACCGCCCATCGTGTCGCGATCGGAGCCGGTAGGAGACGCCGTCGATCCCGAGCCCTGCGGCTGGTTGCCCTGCTGGCCGATCTTGGAGGAGCTGTCTGTTCCATATTGAGTATCCAGCGCCCCCTGGCGCAGCTTCTCGCTCGAGTCGCTGTCTCTCTGCTTACCCTCATTCATCTGGGGTGATTCGTCATCATCACCTTGCGGTTTGGAGCCATGCTGGCTCGCGGTCTGGCCACGCTGCGAGCCAGGTTGATCACCGCCAGGTGACTTCTGGCTGCCCGAGCTCTGATCCGACTGGCGCGCGCCTGGTTGTCCTTGCGAGCCCGGATCGTTGCCCGGCTGTCCTTGCCGATTCTGTTCGCCCTGCTGGTTAGGATTGCTCTGCTTCTGTGCGGTGTTCTGCTGCTGTTGCTGCTCTTTCTGCTGCGGCGGTTGCTGGTTCTGCTTCGTCATCATGTGCTCCTTGTTAGTAGAAGGTGTGAACGGTTCAAGGACTGAGCCATGAACTTTCTTGATCACACGCAGCGAAAACTCCGCAAGCGACGTGCCTGCAACAGTCAGCCGGGCTTGGATATCAGAAATCGGGTATAGAACTTGCAGCGATCCTGGCCGAGTGGGGAGATACGCTGCGGTGCTGCGTACACCGGTGCTAACGCGGAATGGATACAAGCGCTGTTCTGATCGATCTCGATGGGCGTTGCGGGAAGCGTTGGCTTGCCGCGCTCGACGCCGATGCACGCATGGGCCTGCTGGTCGCGTTGCTCAGTCGTTTCAATCACGACCTCCGCACGCCGCTGAATACGATTCTGGGCTGGACACATTTGCTGCAAAAAGGCGCACTCGACACTGAACGCGCCAAGCACGTTGCGGATGTGATTGCGCGCAACTCACGCGACCAGACGCAACTTCTGGAGGATTTCGTCGATGATGGGCGTGCCATCCTCGGAATCCTGCAGCTTCAGACCGCACGTGTAGCGATGATTGCTCTCGTCATGCAGGCGATCGAGCGCGTCGGCAGTGTGCTGACCTTGCACGGCGTGGTCTTGCAGCAAAAGCTGGAGAGTGCCGACGCAGAGGTCAACGGCGATGCGCGGCGGCTCGAGCGGCTGGTGTATCGGTTGTTATGTCTGGTCGCGCGCCGCGCTCGCGAAGGAGGCAGCATTGAGCTTGAGACCGGTTTTGATCGCGGCGCATATTCCCTGTCTCTGTCCGGGTCGGCGTATGAACCCGATTGGTCGGATGCCGCACTGCTCGAACTACGCATCAGCTCGCTCGTTGCAGCGTCCCATCAGGGCGAGCTCGATGTGGGCGCAGATGCCACTCGCCCCTGTATTCAACTGAGATTGCCTCGGCTGTAGAAGCAGCCGAGGCGGCGCACGTTACTTGCTCGCCGCGTTCGCTCGCTTGCCGAACCAGCGCGGAGACCTCGATGCCCGACAGCACACTGGATTTGAGCCGACCCACTCCGCCCGAGACCGATAAAGGCCACGGCACCCGAGCGCTTGGCCCGAGTGATACCTCGGATAGCGGGAGCGATCTCGAGGGGCCGGGCATCTACGAGGACGATCCGGATACGCAGCTCGGGCTGGACACGGGTACCAACGCAGACCTGGCTCATGGACCCGGCGCGGGACGCGATGTCGGTGACGCCAATCTGGACAGCGACAGCGACGCCGGCGGCACCGGGGAGCGTGCCTCTGCCGGTCGCGACACCGATGTCGAAGCCGGCCGCGATATTGCGCCGGACCGGTTGATCGGCTCCGAAGCGCCGCTACCTACTGATGCCCTCGATCGCATGGCGATCGAGGATGTGGACGATGATTCAGACGCCCTGGAGGCGGAAGGCGAACGACGGTAGCGGGAGTTAGAACATAAAGGCGATCGCCCCCGGGCTGGCGCTAATTCGTGCGCTCGTTGGCGACCAATTCGTCTTCCTGCTCTTCCTCGTCGTCTTCGTCAATGTCGTCGACCTGCTCGCCGACCATCTCGCGACATGCTTCCGCGCAATCCTGGCATGCAGCGACGCAG
>JBGSWY010000495.1:0-4884 GCA_041751715.1 Burkholderiaceae bacterium | reverse complement strand
GAGTCGAACGGGTTGAAGGTAATCGCGGCCAAAATGCTGTCGTTATCGCATTCAGATGCGGAAGGCTTCTATGCAGTGCATCGCGAACGCCCGTTCTTCAAGAGTCTGGTCGAGTTCATGGTGTCCGGCCCGGTGATGGTGCAGGTGCTCGAAGGCGAAAACGCGATTGCGAAAAACCGTGAGCTGATGGGCGCGACCGATCCCAGGAAGGCGGCGCCCGGCACGATCCGCGCGGATTTCGCGGATAGCATCGATGCCAACGCGGTGCACGGCTCCGACGGTGCAGAGACTGCGCAAAGCGAGATCGATTACTTTTTCGCGCAGATGAACGTTTACTCGGGATAGGGCGACGTTCATCATGGCGCGTGTGACACCGCTGACGAATTTACTTGAATTCGACGCTACTCAACTGGCAGCGTATGTCGAATCGCTCGGCGAGAAGCCGTTTCGTGCACGCCAGTTGTCGCGCTGGATTCATCGGCACGGCGCCTCCGATTTCGAGGCGATGTCGGATCTCGCCAAGTCCTTGCGCGCCAAGCTGTCCGAGCATACGGAGATCGCGTCACCGAAGGTGGTGAGCGATTCGACTTCCGCTGACGGAACACGCAAATGGCTGCTTGATGTCGGGCAGCGCAATGCAATCGAGACGGTATTCATACCCGAAGCTGACCGCGGCACGTTGTGCATCTCGACGCAGGCCGGGTGCGCGGTGAATTGCGTGTTCTGCTCAACCGGCAAGCAGGGCTTTAACCGCAATCTGACGACCGCCGAGATCATCGGCCAGTTATGGATGGCGGAGCATGCGTTGCGTGCGGGCGCTGGCAGCATCGATGCCGGCGAGCGCGTGATCAGCAACGTCGTGCTGATGGGGATGGGAGAGCCGCTGCAGAACTACGATGCCGTGTTGCCGGCGCTGCGCCTGATGCTCGACGACAATGCCTACGGCCTGTCGCGCCGCCGGGTCACGCTATCGACCTCCGGCATGGTGCCGCAGATCGACCGTTTGGCGGCCGATTGCCCGGTGGCGCTGGCGGTTTCGCTGCATGCACCGAACGACGCGTTGCGCGATCATCTGGTGCCGCTGAATCGCAAGTATCCGTTGCGCCAGTTGCTCGCAGCGTGCCGGCGCTACGTACCGGCAGCGCCGCGCGATTTCATCACGTTCGAGTATGTGATGCTCGAAGGCGTCAACGATCAGGATGCGCACGCGGCTGAGCTGGCTTGGCTGCTCAGCGACGTGCCGTGCAAGGTCAACCTGATTCCGTTCAATCCGTTTCCGCAGTCGGGACTGCAATGCTCGTCGCCGGAACGCATCCGCGCGTTTGCAGAGCACCTGATCGATTCCGGAATCGTGACCACCACGCGCAAGACGCGCGGCGACGATATCGATGCGGCGTGCGGCCAGCTGGCGGGCGATATTCAAGATAGAACACGCTTGGCCGAGCGCGCCACGCGACGGGTCATCCCATTGACGGCGAGTGCGCACTAGGGGAGTTTTATGGGATTTCGCCTGACGATTGTTACGGCACTTGCGCTTATGAGTGTCGCGTGCACCACGACCACGACCACGACCGTCAACAATGACGGCATATCGAAGACCACTACCGATCGCCCGCGAGTGGTCGAAGGCGACCCGCGCACGCGGGCGCAGGCCCGTACCGATCTGGCGGCGGGTTACTACCGCAACGGCCAGCTTGCGGTTGCTCTCGAAGAGGCGCGGCGCTCGGTGGTGATCGACCCGAACTTCGCGGAAACTTACGGGTTGCTCGGCCTCATCTTCATGGAAATGAACGAGCGGCGCGACGCCGAGGAAAACTTTCAGCGTGCATTGAAACTCGATGCCGCCAATGCGGAGTTGAACAACAACTACGGTTTCTTCCTCTGCAACTCGGGGCGCGAGCGCGAGTCTATCGAATACTTCGATCGCGCCATTCGCGACCCGCTTTATCGGACGCCGGCGCGTGCCAACCAGAATGCCGGGGCTTGCCTGATGAGGGTGAAGGAATACTCAGGCGCCGAGCGCTATCTGCGCCGCTCCTTCGAGCTCGATGCCGGAACGGCGGTCCCGAAATTTCTGTTGTCGCAGCTGTATCTGGCAACGGGTCAGGTCGAGAAGGCGACTTTCTACTACAACATCCTGGCGAAGTCGGTCGAATCGTCGGCCGAGAGCCTGTGGCTGGGCTTGCGCGTGGCGCGTGCCAACGCTGACCTACGCACCGAGACGCAACTGGCCAACGAATTGAAGCAACGATTTCCAGCGGCACCCGAAACGGCAGCGCTGGCACGCGGCGACTTTGATCAATAGAGATGAGTGAGCAGGACCTGATCTCGGACCCGCATCGGGCAACGCGTGGTGGTGTTGCGTCCGGGCCGGTGTCGGACGTTCCGCCCGCCGGTTACGGCGCGTGGCTGGCCTGGGAGCGGCAGCGTGCCGGCCTCGGGGTTACCGATATCGCGGCCGAATTGCGGCTGCATCCGAAGCAGGTGCGTGCGATCGAGCAGGAAGATCTGGCGCGTCTGCCGGAACCTGCTTACGTGCGCGGCTTCATACGCAGCTACGCACGCGTGCTGAACATCGATCCGGCGCCGATCCTGAATGATCTGAACGCAAAGCTGTCCCCGACCGATGCCTCGGTGGTCGACGGCATGGCGGGCACCGGCGATTACTCTCCCGTGCGCGCCGCTGCGCGCGAGCGCATGTCGCGGCAACTGGGGATTGGCGTGGTGGTGGCGGGTTTGATTGCGCTGGGTCTGGTGGGTTGGCAAGCCTCGCAGCAGACACCGAGCATCGAAGCGTCCCCGGTAGCGACGATTCCCTCTGAGCCGGCCGCTGTACCGGCCGCCGAGATCGCGCCGGCCGAACAGAGCGCAGCCGCGGAAGCGACTGCCTCACTCGCGGAATCATCGCGCGCCGATGCCGAGTCGACATCATCGGACCCGGTGCCGGGCGCAAGCGAAGCAGCACCCACGCTGACGCTTCGCTTCAGTGGGCAGTCCTGGGTCGAGGTGACCGACGCGAATGGCAAGGTTGTGTTGTCGCAACTCAGTTCGGCGGGCGCGGAGCATGCAGTCGATGGCGCATTGCCATTGACCGTCGTCATCGGAGATGCCGGCAAAACGATGGTCGACGTGAGGGGAGAGGCGTTCGATCTGCAGCCGTTTACGCGCAATAACGTTGCGCGCATCACTGTCAATTGACTTGCGGATGAATCGTCCGGTCGAGTTGCCTGACTGTCTGCCGCAAACGGCGCAGCCCGCAATGCGGCGGCCGACGCGTCAGGTTGCAGTGTCGTGGTCCGATCGCGTGGTGCGCATCGGCGGCGATGCTCCTGTCGTGGTGCAGTCTATGACCAACACCGATACGGCCGACGCGATCGCGACGGCGATTCAGGTCAAGCAGCTCGCGCAGGCGGGTTCCGAAATCGTGCGCATTACCGTCAACTCTCCGGAGGCGGCTGCTGAAGTGGCGCCGATTCGCGAGCAGCTCGATAAAATGGGAATCGACGTCCCGCTGGTGGGTGATTTTCACTACAACGGCCACAAGCTGCTCACGCAGTTTCCGGCGTGCGCGCAGGCGCTTTCGAAGTACCGTATCAATCCCGGCAACGTCGGCCGCGGCGTCAAGGGCGACGATAACTTTGCGCAGATGATCGAAGTGGCCTGCCGTCATCGCAAGCCAGTGCGCATCGGCGTCAACTGGGGCAGCCTCGACCAGGAGTTGCTGGCGAAGATGATGGATGAGAACGCGCAGCGGCACGAGCCGCTCGATGCGAAGGGCGTGTTGCGCGAAGCGCTGGTGCATTCTGCCGTCGCCAGTGCGCAGCGCGCCGAAGCGTTGGGCTTGCCGGAACACATGATCTGCCTGTCGGCCAAGGTCAGCGGTGTGCAGGATCTGATCGCCGTGTATCGCGAACTGTCACGTCGCTGCGACTACCCCCTGCATCTGGGCCTGACCGAAGCGGGGATGGGCAGCAAGGGCATCGTCGCCTCGACTGCAGCGCTCGCGGTGCTGCTTCAGGAAGGCATTGGCGACACGATTCGTATTTCGTTGACGCCGGCGCCGGGCGAATCCCGCACGACTGAAGTGCAGGTCGCGCAGGAGATTCTGCAGACGATCGGATTGCGTGCCTTTGCGCCGATGGTCGTCGCCTGCCCGGGCTGTGGCCGCACCACCAGCACGTTCTTTCAGGAACTTGCCGACGACATTCAATCGTGGCTGCGCGCGCAGATGCCGATCTGGCGCGCGGACCATCCGGGGGTCGAATCGATGAGTGTTGCGGTGATGGGCTGCGTCGTCAACGGCCCGGGTGAAAGCAAGCACGCCAATATCGGCATCAGCCTGCCGGGCTCCGGTGAGGCGCCGGTGGCGCCGGTGTTTGTCGATGGCGTGCGTACCGTGACGTTGAAAGGCGACCGGATTGGCGCCGAGTTCCAGGCCATCGTCGACGAATACGTGCGACGCACATACTCGGTTCCGGCACACCACTAAGCAATGGAAAAGAACAAACTTGCTGCGGTGCGCGGCATGAATGACTTATTGCCGGCGCAATCGCCGCTATGGGAGTGGTGCGAGGCGCGAATTGCCGACTGGGTGCGCTCGTACGGCTATCAGCTGATGCGCACGCCGATCGTCGAGCGTACCGATCTGTTCGTCCGCGGCATCGGGGAAGTGACCGATATCGTCGAGAAGGAAATGTATTCGTTCGAGGATCGCTCAAGCCACGAGCGGTTATCCCTGCGCCCCGAGTTCACCGCGGGTACCGTGCGTGCGGCGATCGAGCACAACCTGACTTACGACGGCCCGAAACGGGTGTGGTGCATGGGCCCTCTGTTTCGACATGAGCGCCCGCAGCGCGGACGGTTTCGGCAGTTTCATCAGGTCAA